>CANFVI010000005.1 GCA_947450405.1 Flavobacteriales bacterium | reverse complement strand
TGTGAAACAACGCCTCTTGGCTTTACTTTATATCCAGTCATTTGTTCAATTTGTGAAAGTGTCCGTTTATCCTGCCAAGAAAATGTAGCAGCTTGTTGACCTGTAGTTAAAAAGTTAATGGATTTGCCCTCATTATTATAGTTTCGACTACTACTAAAATCATGTATTCTACCTTCGCCATTGCCATTTGATTCATCCATTCCAGATTGCACTGTAAATAAACGAGTATAATAAGCCCACTGATTTGTAAGAGTGTTTAATGCATTTATACTACTTTGTTTTCTTAAATAAAAAGTTTTAGCAACTCCATTGTAATTAATGACAACAGGGAAAACGGCTTTGTTTAAACTTTTATAACTTGTTACTTCTTCAGCTGAAAGGCTTAATGCTGCTAATGTTTTAATACAATAGTTTGCACAAAAATCGATATTTTTATTAGTAGTTGCTGTAACAACTAGAGGTATTTCCCAGTTTTTACTTTCTGCATCTAATGATTTAGGGTCACCACTTTTTATAGTATAATCGAAAGAAATTTGCATCGGCTCATGAAGTAAACCCACCATTTCGCAAATTGCTTTAACTTCCCCTTGTTCATTCAATAACTGTTGTTTAATATTCAATGCAAACAACCCACCCTTTATTTCAATTGCAATTCCTTTGGCTTCAACAAAACTGGTAAGTTTACTTACAGAAACAACAGCTTTTAGCGATACCCCCCAACTGCTATCAGGTAATTGAGATGCATTCAAGACATCATATTTCTGTATATTTCCATTTGTTACGGAAGACATTTCATCTGCTACAACTTTGTCATTTAAAATTTCAGTTTTTGAAGAAATGAACGCTCCAAACGCTTGTTCAATTGCTGATCTTAAAGCTGATTGCTTTGCATCATCTTGTGTTTTTCCGCTTCCGCTCACCACAATTGTTACGGTTTTATCAGCGTCTTGTGCAGATACAATCTGCATTGAAAACACAAAAAAACAACTGATTAGTATTGATTTTATTATTGGTTTCATATTTTATTTTTTTAACAATTACATGGATAAATTACATCTATAATCAAATTACTAGCACGAGCAGCCCTCGATTTGCATCTAACTGGTTCTGAAAGAATTTCCAATTTGTCGTATTTAACATTCACTAAAAATGAACTATTCAGATGATTCCTTGCAATAAATTGGACTTTATGCAGATCAATTATTTTTTGTTCAAAAAGAGGAAACTCTTGCCCAAAAAACTGATGTGATTCTGGCCTAAAATAGATTAAAGGTATTTGAGGAGTTAATAAATTGTGCAAATATGGAATATCATTATCTAAAAAAGCTATCACATTGTGTAATGTAGCATAATGAACATAACAAAATCTTTGGGCACTTTGAATGCGATAAATTAAACGTAGTTCCTTGATTGGTGACCTTGGGTATGTTCTAAATGTCCCAAAACTTGGGATGTAGGCTATTTTATTCTCAACTAAAAACGGATTGAAATTAAACTCTTCCAAACCAAATGTTAATTTATTGATTGGTATTCCAAATTTATCAAGCAGCGGTTGTGTTGGGTATTGCCAAGCTAAATTTGGGTTATTTAGATGTAATGCTGAGCCGTATGTTCTTGTATAAATTGCCATGTTAATTAATTTACTTACAATTATTTAATTGATTTAAATTATTTGTCTTCATAAAACATCTTTATCATTTTCACTATTTTTTCTGTAGTTAAAACAATAACTTTTTCATTCTTATAATATTTCAAAATTGAAAACTCACTATTTGTCAATTTTAATTTGGTATCCTGACCTAAAGGTATTTCATTAGGAGCACCAACAGGTAAATCTAAAAATTTAAAGTAATCAAAATGCACCACTTCATTGTCGCGAATATCTCTTTTGCGTATAACTTTTCTCGCCAATAAATTAGAAACAATTTCGTTACTAATAGATGCGCTTTCTATATTGTCTCCTACCAAAAATTTTATGGTATCCGAATTGTTAATTTGGATGGGAATAAATAA
Source organism: Flavobacteriales bacterium (assembly GCA_947450405.1). Classification (GTDB taxonomy): domain Bacteria; phylum Bacteroidota; class Bacteroidia; order NS11-12g; family UBA955; genus VMCP01. Next base: position 22,136 of record CANFVI010000005.1, on the reverse strand, counting down.
TTTACCATCTGATTCAATTACTTTAAAAATAAATAATTTATTTTGTTCATTTGGATTATCTTTTCTGTATTTATAAAACTTCTCCAATTCAGAGGTTTCCTCTACTTGTTTTGTTTTATCAGCTATTTTTTTTGTATTTATTGGAGTTCCATCATGGTTTATTCTGCGCAAATTATGAGCTACCCATTGATAATAATAATCATAAGAACGAACATCTCGGGCATAATAATTTGAATTGTAAACACTACCCTTGCCATTAATATCAAAATATTTATGGATCAAATCCAACTCTAAAGAACTTGGCAATTCCCAGTCTTCGTAAGAAAACAAAATGCTATTTTTCGCACCTTCTTCAGCTGCTTTAAAGTTCCCTACCCCATAAGAAAAAAAGGACCATACAACCGAATAATCATTATTAATAGGAATTACATAGCCACCATGATTTATTTCCATAGAAATTCTTTTTGGCTCCACATTGAAATTACTTATTCGCTCTATTATACTCAAAGGCAGATCTAATTCTAAATTAAAAACACCCACCAACATCTCTCTTGTGGGAAATTCTAATGTAACAGCATTATCCGTATAAATATAATTATCTCCATGATTCAATTCTTTTAATAACTCCTTACCATCGATACTATTTAGTAATGCTGAAGTATTAATATTTTTTAATTCTTCAATATCTGGTGCACTTAATTTGAATTTTCTCAAATAATATATCCAATTATTACACAAATGAACTATCAGGGACACAGACACAGAATTTCTCAAATAAAAAGTTCTAGAAGCGATTTGTACCTCGAAAATATCCTTATTTAATTCTTTATAATATTTCACATCAGAATTACTTAAACTTATTTTTTCAATAATTTCCGTAAAATAATTTTCACAAAAAACAATATTCTCATTTGTTTTAACATTTATTGCCAATGGTAGTTTCCAATTTTCATTGCTCCCGCTAACCGATTTAGGCGATTTTACATCTAAAGAAAAATCAAAAGATTTTTCTAGTTGATAATGTATGGATCTAATTAAATTATATACAATTAATCGTTCAGCTTTTTCATTTAAAGCGAAAATTTTAATTTGATTTGCGAAAATCCCTCCTTTTATTTCTACATTTACCCCTTTTGCATTTACAAAACTTGTTAAGTTACCAATTGATACTTCAGATTTCAAAGTAATTACCCAAGAACTATCTGGAAACTTTGTTTCATTTAGAATTTCAAAAGATTTAATATTTCCACTTGAAACTGAAGACATTTCATCAGCAACAACTTGATCATTAAATATTTCAGTTTTGGTTGAAATAAATGCGCCATAAGTTTGTTCAATGGCACTTCTTAATGCATTTTGTTTGGCAATTTCCAATGTTGGTCCGCTGCCAGTTGTTGTAATAGTTACATCTTTGTTTTCAGATTGGGCACCAAGTACTGAAAATAAAAACAGCATTATATTTAATAAAAAATGTTTTTTCATATCACGTTCTCCTCTTCTTGTTCATTTAATTCAAAATCATATTTATCAAACAAATTTGATTTGGCGTTTTTTGTTTTCTCATTGAGCGACCCATAATTCCACGAGTACGCTCCAAAAATTTTAAATTTCATTCTTTTGAATAAAATAAATATGTTGTAAATTCCGGTTTATAATTTATTGTTTTAAGTAGTTGAAGTCCTGTAACAAATCCCATAGAATTTTCTTTAATAGACTCCGTTATTTCAGTCATACTAGAATTTGATGTATTAATTATCGTTTCAGAACTAATATTCGAGCCATTTAACAAAGTGTTTACATTTTGTTTGGCCTTCATTTGGGCAACCCTGTCTCTAGAGGAAATTGCTGAATATTTAGAATTCTCAAGTGTTATTGCTACAATAATATATTTATTACTATTTGAAACTAAAATCCTCGCGCCATCAAATGGCGATTTTACAAATAACTGAGATAAATAACTTGAAATTGTTTCACAAATAAATAAACAAGTTATTTGATTCTTAATTGGGCTTTTAACTTCCTCAATTTGTTCAAATTGTAAACAAGGTTCACCAAAGCCAGTTAATGCTATTGTTTCAGCCTTTTTTGCAGCAATACCCCAATATTTATTGGAAGTATCCTTCTTGTCAGTTATCGTATTTACCGCAACCAAATAATAGTTTTTATTGTCACCCTCAACTATTTTAGTGCCTTGAAACGGGGCGGATGCATATACCCGTTTCACGAAATTAATTGCCGCACTTTTTTCTTCATTTAAAGATTGCGCATTTGCAATTAATGAAAATACAAGAGTTAAAAGAAGCGATAGTGTTTTCATTTATTTTTCTTTTACATATTTGCAACAGGCAAACAATTGTTATAGGTAATGTCTGCTGATACGATAGGAATAAACTTTGAAAGTTCAAAAACGGCTTGATGAAGATTATAATCGTTATTTTGACCTAACTGTTGGCAATAAGCTCTCATAAATGCTCGAGTTGGATACCATTGATTATTAAACAAAAAACTCCAATTAGTACCTAAATTAAATTGAATGTTCCCTTGATTAAACTGGTCAATTATTGAGAAAAACACCTGTGTATTCATCTTTTATTTATATTATTAAGTCTTATTTGTTGTATTTCTTTCATTTTTTCTCCAATCTTTTTGAACTCTTCAAACGTAAAATAATTCGTTTTTGCATTATTACACCAATAGCATGCTAATGCTAGATTTTTGATGTTTTGACCATAGTTTTTAATTGATGGGTCAATCCGATCTAGTTCTAATCTTTTTCCTCTTCTACCCCCTCTTGTTGATTGCGGGTAATTGTTAAACAAAATCAATGACTCATTTGATGTCAAACCACAATAGTCACAACATCCATTTTTTGAATCATACCATTTTTGAAAAACATCAATATCTATCAGCTTTAAACCAGTTTTGGAATTATAAAGTCTTTTAACTTCCTCACTTAAATTGATACTGTATACCTTTCTTTTTCTTCCCATACTACCTCCAATTTATATTGTAATTATTTACAGTTTTCGGTTGATTTCTTGCTTGTTCTAAAGCAATTTCTCGGTATGAATTAATTCGAATCTTTTCAACTTCTGAATTCCTAGCATTTTGTTTTTCTTGATATGCAGCATCGCGTTTGTCCTTTTCCTCAGCAATTCTAACCTGTTCTTTTTGTGCAGCAATTTTATCGGCATACTGCTTCATTTTAAACTCCCACCTCGCCTTTTCATCTGCTTTCAATTTAGCATCAATGGATTTTATAAATCCACTTACGTTGGATTGACATGAAGCCATTGGATTTATATGACTTAAAATGTCGGCTGCCTTTTCGGCGCCTGCTGGATTTTGAGATGCAGCCCAAATCATCTTGGCATCATTTAATTTCGTTTTACAATCAGCATCAATTTTCTTTTGATAAATCGACCCCAAAGTATCCAAACATTTGAAATAACATTCCTTACAAACGTCTGGCACCAACGAAAGCTGATAAATCGCTTCGTCATACCGCTGTTGTTTCACCAAGACTTGCGCATCCTTGATAATAAAATCACATTGTGTTGTATAGTAATCAATAATTTTACGTTTTCCTTCCTCAAGAAAGGCAACGATTTCTTTATTTTTGGGATTAATGGTTTTAATGGCCTCAATGAACGATTTATTTTCATTTGTTCCAACACCTTTTACGGAAACCGTAACCGTAGAAAATTTGCTATTTTTGATAGCATCACCAATAAAAATAGTTACATCGATATTTTGGGCAATCATTTGTGGTGGACCAGCAATGATATCTTTGGTTCCAATATTTATTTCAGCAGTGATAACAAACCTGGGATTTACCTGAGAACCAGAAATTCCATTGTTTACAACAATTTGATTTAATTTATTCAATAATAACTTTTGTGACTCCGCTGGTAACCCACTATTTTCAGATAAATAAGGATTCAAAGAAATCCTACCAAAATCATCTAACTTTACTTGTCCCTTCAATAAACCAACTGAAAGGAAAAGAATAAAAACTAATTTCTTCATCTTATTTTTCACCAAAAACCAATATAGCCTCACCCAAACCTCGGGTCATTAATTTTACTTCGTAATTAAATGGCGCAGCTTTGAAAAACTTTTGTAAACCCTTGGCAAACATTCTTGAATCCATTGCATTGTTATTTGCATCATATATAGGAATTCTCACTTGTTCAAAATCGATTATATTCTCAGTTGCGACAGACCCGGTAAACCTACCTGAAACAGTATTTTTTTGCATCCATTCATTTACGATTTCTGTTAATTCTTTACCATCTACTTCTGTTTCAAAATTATTCCCCCATGAATTCCATTTTTTCAACGTGAGCTTAATTTCTCTGCCATTTTTTAACATGTCGTCAAAATGACCTTGAAGTTGATTGGCAAACAAATCAATATTTGCTAAAATTGCATTTTGTAACAACACAGGTATAATTTCGGTGTTGCTTGGCGTTCCAGTTCCAGAAGATGAAGCGATTCGCTTACTGGTGTAAGAATCAAAAGCTTCTAAAATAAACGATACAGATTTTCCTTGTTCTGTTTTATTTACTTTCCACCAAATTTGAATCAAAATATCGGCCTTTGCCTTCTTTTTAAGTTTATCTAAAGGACTTTCTGCTATACCAGAACCGCTTGCGGTGCTGGTTGTCATATTGTCTTCAGTTGTTCTCGCTTCAATGGCTTTGAGTTCCTGTTCAACATCTTTTAAAGGGAATCCCCTATCAATCATCAAAGATCCAATTTTACTGATCACCTGACCAATTTCAACATCTTCTTGAAAAACCTGTTTGTAATTGGGAACTTTTACTTTTGTTCCTTGGTTGTTAAACTCGGTCATAAAGTAACGTTGTTCACACCAATTATCACTTGGCAAGATCATAAGCGTAGGCTTTTTTGCTTGGGCAGAAAGCAAGTTTGAAATAAACACCAAGGTTAGAAACCCTATTGTTTTAAAAGTTATTTTCATATTAAAATCCTGAATTCAAATTGTTAATGATTTTGTTACTCTCTAAATATTTTCTCAAATTGTCTTTGGCGATTGACAATTCATAAACCTTTACCTGTTTGTTGTTTTTTAGTTCAACTTTTTCTACCATCTTATTGGTAGCGTAATGTGTCCACTCTCCATTTTTACCGAAGAAAGATTTTTCGATTGATTTGAATTTGTTGATTTCAACTTCACTGTTCAAAATCGGTTGTTGTGTTTGACACCCATTAATTCCCGAAATCCCATTAAACAAAACAGCATAGATACCATCTTTCAGCGCATTCTTGAATTTATAAGATTTGCATTTCGAAGGATTCCAAATTTTAAAAACAATATATCCATCTACATTTTGAGATACACATTCAGTTTGAAACTGATGTGGTGGTGTTTTAGTAAAAGCGAATAAAAAACCAATTGATAAAACCAGTAAAATATTATAAATGTATTTTTGACAGTTCAACACCAAACAAATATAAATTACAGAAAAAGCATTTAGAAAAAACTTTCTAAACGATACATTTTTGCTAGTGAATGAATTAAACCAACCTTAATCTAAGGCAATTACTTCAACTTCACACCTTCTCTTACATACGTTTTGATGCAATCAAACACGGGGCCACCATGTGATTTATCAATGCCATTTCCGGTTCTTACTATTACTGCATTTTGGTTTTTAGCAATTGCAATATATTGACCTCTCATGCCTTGGAAATATGGAAATGTTATTCCATCAACTTCTCCTATCCAAAATGAATGTCAATAGTTTGCACTCTTGAATGGTTGCTGTGCCATTTCTAAAAATGTAGAATCGATGATAGATTCCCCCCAAGCACTTTTGCCATGATGCAAAACCAATTGACCCAGTTTAGCGAAATCTCTTGCAGTAGCATCAAAGCAACAATAAGTTAACTCTTTTCCATTGTCTGCATCTAACGACCAAAACGCTGGATATTCAGCACCAATTTTATTCCATAAATTCGCTTGCGCAAATTCAGATACAGATTTATATTTTCCAGTTTTGTCGAGCGCTTTTTTCAATACAAATCCCAACAACTGCGTTGCTCCACTTTGATATTGAAAATTCTCACCTGGCTTTTTTGTAACAGCAACCTGCTTCAAAACTCCTTCCACATCATTGCTGTAATAAGCTTTGGCTGTAACTCCAAATGGCGACAAATAACTCTCATCCCAATCCAAACCAGCTGTCATTGTTGACAAATGACGAAGTGTAACATCCTTTGCAAATTCACCAGTTAACCAAGGCAAATAATCAATCACCTTGTCATCCCAAGACGCAATAATTTTATCTTGAATGGCTTTTTGCACCAACAAAGTTGTGATGGTTTTGGCCATAGAAAATGAGTTGGTTTGAGATGAATCAGATATACCATTGAAGTAGTGTTCAGAAACAATGGTGTCGTTTTTTATAACAATGTAAGAGCCTGAATTTGTTTTGGTTAACATATCAAGCAGCTTTTTATCTAACCCATTGGTTTTGGCATAAGTTTTTGACGGGATGATATAAATTTTGTCGGGATTGTTTTGCATTTTGCGCAAATCGAAGTCTTTCCAATCTAAATAATTCGCTGATTTTTCACCTTTTAAATAGGTTAGGCTTATTCCTTTCACCAAATATCTATATGGCGACAAATAAACAATTGCACTCAAAAAGACCAAAGAGAGAATTGCAATTAGGAGGGTTCTATATTTTTTCATCATTGTGTGTGGTTAATAACAAATATATTTAGAAATTGGTTTTAAAATAATTAAACGGCTAAAATGATAATCGTATCTTTTCAATTTGGTAACGAATTGTTTACTATTAACTATCCGATATCTTAACAAATACAACGATTACTTCCTTTAGGTAATTGCTTTTTTTATTATATTTGTATATATGTTCAAATTCCAAAGAGCCATAAGCGCACTCTCTTTAAGCATCATTTTTATAGGTTTGTTTTCAATAGGTATTTTATTGAAACCTAAACATACACCCCATATTTTTGGCGAAAATCCAGGTTATTTTGAACAATGGTTTAACGAAAGAAAAAACGCCAACGGTGAAATTCCTTCATGGTTAAGAAATACTTGGAGCAAATGGGATCATTCTCAAATTAGCAACAGAGCCAATGGAAGCACAATTGATACAGTAATGGAAATTGGCCCAAACAATGTGGGTGGAAGAACACGCGTCCTTTGGATTGACCCAACAAACGACAATTTAATTTTGGCAGGTGGGATTTCTGGTGGTATGTGGCGTTCAGAAAATGGTGGTAAAACTTGGAAAGCATTAAACGACCAAGAAATCACACTGCAACCAAGCTGCATCACTTCAAATCCTTTTAATAACGATGAAATTTACTACGGAACAGGAGAATGTCGTTACGGTGGATTACATAACCCTGGAAATGGTGTTTTCAAATCATCTGATAGAGGTAAAACTTTTAACCAATTAAGTTCAACTGCAACTCTTGGCGGATTTGATGCAATTTGGGATATTGAACACTCAAAATCTGATAGCAATACCATTTTCGTTGGCACAAATACAGCCGGAATGTTCCGTTCAACCAACAAAGGAGCTTCTTGGTCAGCGGTGTATACCGCTGGAAATAAACAGGTAAATGATATTTTATGTTTGCCTTCAGGACGTGTGTTGATTTCACAACAATCTAACAACGTTTATTATTCAGATAGCAATGGAAAAGCAGGCACTTTCATTCCTGTTACTTTCCCTTCTAAACCAGTTGCAGGAACATACAGACTTATTGAAATGGCCAACTCTAAAAAATTCCCAAATGTAATTTATGCATTATTTGAAGGATGGGACTACAACACCGGACCAGCGGCATTTTACAAAAGTAGCGATGGTGGCAAAACTTGGAAATTAAAAACAACGCCAACAGCAAGTGGAACTGGTCAACAAGCATATTGCGTAACAATTGGTGTTAGTGCTGTAGATACGAATAAAATATTTGCCGGTTGCCAATATTCAGCATCGTCAACAAACGGAGGTAATTCATGGTCATCGCTGAAAGGCATCCATGCCGATAATCACGCTTTTGCAGCTTTTTCAACTGCAAGCAATGAATACCTTGTGGGTACCGACGGAGGAATTTACAGATTTAAATGGAGCAGTCAAACTGCCCTTGGCAATCTCAACACTGGCTATAACGTTACTCAGTTTTATGCCGGCAGCTACGATTTAACTGGAATTAGGGCAGTTGCAGGAGCACAAGACAATGGAACGCAGTTTTCAACTGGTGCATTGAATACTTCTCAAATATTTGGTGGAGACGGTGCTTATTGTCATATTGGCCAACAAGATGGCGATGTTGCCTACGTTTCTTACCAAAATGAAGGAATTAATCGTTTGGATAATTTCTCAATCATGGGATCTTCCAACAGTACGAGTATTTCTGATTCTCGATTCACAACAGACGGTATTAGCTTTATTAACGCTTACACCATGAATCCGGCAGATCAATATATGTTATTTTATAGAACCAACAGTGGCGTTTATAGAACTACAAACGGGGGTGATGCATGGGAAAAAATCAATAAAACATCTCGTTCTAGTATCAAAGCCTTGGCTTCTTCGGAAGATGCCGACCCTGTGTTCTATTACGGAGGAGCAGCAGCACAATTGTATAAGCTAGAAAATGCAAGAACTGCAATTGGTACGGAAGTGAGTTTCAATAATTCAGTTCCAGCATCTATTACAAGTGATTTCATAAATGGCATAACCATTAACCCAGTTAATAAATATCAAGTTTTTGTTGCCTTTACTACTGTAAGTAACCAAGGTCGTGTTTGGAAAGCTAGCAACCTTGAAACTTCTACCCCACTTTGGGAAAATATTTCAGGAAATTTACCTCCTGGTTTGCCAGTAAATATGGTTGCTGTTGACCCTCAAGATCCTGAAAATAAAATATTCGCAGCAACTGATTATGGCTTTTACTTTACCGTTGACGGCGGAAAAACTTGGACCAAAGACACACGTATTCCAAACGTAGAAGTGCACGAAATCAAAATGAGAAATTCAGACAGAACCTTATTCCTTTATACCCATGGAAGAGGAATGTGGGCTATTAAACTTTCGCCACTGAGTAGCACCCAGAAAATTGAAAAACTCAAACTTGTAAGTTTATATCCAAATCCTGCGAGTAAATATTTAACCGTAAAATTAAATATTCAAACCACCATTCAAGCAATCAATGTTTATGATTTAAATGGCAAAATTTGCAAGAATGTAAATAGAGTTGAAGACAACAAAATAGACGTGTGTGATTTGGCAGAAGGAATTTATTTTGTTCAAGTAGTTACCACTGAAAAATCTTTCACGCAGAAAATTAAAATTGAAAGATAATGTTGAATAAAGAAATAGAAGCTGCACTTACCACTCTTGAATCTCAACTCAATGAGATTAATGAAATGCTGAAAGAAGTAAGTGACGACATCATACAAGGAGGATTTTCTGAATACCCAATTTTTGTTGCACACCAAGAAGACGCGAAAATTGGAGAATTGATTATTGATAGATCTGAATTTGATTTCCCTTTTTCAATCAATGCAACCGTGATGGAAAGGTTAATAGAATTGAATATCCTCACAGATGACCGCAAAGACCAATTCATAAAAGCCTTCGGCGATACAAGTAAAAACATGTGCATTTTATGGCTGTTCGGACAACATTCACAGTTTATTTTTATGCCATTTAAGAAAGTGGCAAAAGCAAATTAACAATGATCCAACCGTCAGTTGATATTGTCATTTTAAATTACAACACCAGGAGTATTTTAGAAAAATGTTTGCCGCAAGTCATTGCGAATTCTAATTACCCTAACTGCAAGGTGGTTGTAGTTGACAATGCCAGTACCGATGATTCTGTAGAATTTGTAAAAGCAACTTATCCTAATTTAGAATTGGTTGTTTTGCCATATAACTCTGGATTTGCAGGAGGCTACAATTTGTCCCTCAAAAACAGAACCGCCGATTACTTTGTACTGCTGAATTCTGATGCAGAACCAGGCCCAAATTGGCTTGAACCTATTCTAGAAATTGCCAATAACAACCCTCACTTCGGTGCTTGCCAACCCAAGATTTTAGATTATTTCAACCGCTCTCAATTTGAATATGCAGGTGCTGCTGCTGGTTATATTGATATTTTTGGATATCCCTTTTGTAAAGGAAGAATCTTTGGAAATGTAGAAACAGACAATGGTCAATACAATGAGTCGGGACAAATATTCTGGGCCTCAGGTGCAGCAATGTTTATCAAACGAGAAGCCTGGGAAAAAGCAAATGGCTTAGACGAAGCTTTTTTTGCGCACATGGAAGAAATTGACCTTTGTTGGAGAATGCAATTGTTGGGTTATACCATTCACAATTGTCACGAAAGCACATTCTACCACATGGGTGGCGCTACCCTTTCTAACCAAAATCCCAAAAAGACATACCTCAATTTCAGAAACTCATTGTTGATGTTGCATAAGAATTTGCCAGAGAATATTAAATCTAAAAGAATTTTACAGCGCAAATTGTTTGATGCATTGGCGGGAGTTTTGTTCCTTATGCAAGGAAAACCGAAGCACCTAATTCAAATTATCAAAGCCCACCAATACTACGACAAGCATAAGAACGATTTCAAAATATCTGAAAACACAGTTCCATTAAGCCAATTATCGGGGGTGCTTGATTCAAGTTTGGTATTTGGTTATTTTCTGAAAGGTAAAAAAACCTGGAGCAATTGGTTTAACTAAACCGATCTAGGGTGGAACTTTATTAAAGTATCTGCCAAATAATTTCGATCTAAATGGGTGTAAATCTCTGTGGTGGTAATACTCTCATGCCCCAACATTTCTTGCACTGCCCTCAAATCGGCACCAGCCTCAACCAAATGCGTGGCAAAACTATGTCGAAACGAGTGGGGACTAATTACCTTGTCTATTCCGGCCATTAAAGCCGCTTTTTTGATAAACAAGAAAACCGATTGCCGGGTTAAGCCCCGTCCGTAACGATTTAAAAACACCAAGTCACGGTGTTGTTTGGTAATGTCGAGTTTATTTCGTATATTATTGGTATAAAGTTGGATGTGTTTTAATGCCCGTTGAGAAATTGGCACCAAGCGTTCTTTGTTGCCCTTCCCTAAAACCTGCACATATTGTTCGTTCAAATGAACATGGGTGATTTTCAATCCCACCAATTCCGACACCCTCAAACCACAACTGTACAAAGTTTCTAGCATGGCCACATTGCGTTCACCTTCGTCGGTTGAGCGGTCAATGGTATTGATCATTGCATCAATTTCATCGGGACTCAAAACCACGGGTAATTTCCGACCCACTTTGGGAGGCTCTAAAAAATCGGCAGGACTTTCTGCCAACCAATCGTCGAGCACCAGGTATTTATAAAATGCCCTAATACCAGAAACTATTCTAGCTTGCGACGTAGCTTGAAATCCCAATTCGGCAATAAAAGCAGAAAACTGTTCTAGATTTTTTCTTTTGAGGGACAAAGAATTTTGAAAACCTTCACCAAGAGACCAAGATTTCAATTTTTCGATATCGCGTTGATATGCTTCAATACTGTGTTTGGATAAAGACTTTTCAAGGGTTAAATATTGGGAAAACCCAACAATAGCTTCATCCCAACCCAACATTACATTGAAAATTTCACTTTATTTACTTGCAAAATTTCTTTGGTGGTATTGTCAAATACCCAAACAATACAACTCAAGTTCTCTGGTTTCCATTTGGCAACTCTAGGTATGTAATAGTGCTTCTCTGTTGTAAAGCCAGCAACCATAGGAGTTTGAAGAGGGTCACCCATTGGTGAATTTACAATTTTGCGCAACACATGTTTAAAATCATAATTATCCTCAGTTCCGGTAGCTGTTGATTGTTTACCTTTTATATCGTCTTCGAGAATGGCAATAACCCAACTCACACCATTTGAAATGGCAGTATTGGCAATTGCTTTTACTTCAATCCTTCCTTTGTTATCGGCCGACAGCCATTTGGCAACGATATCAATATTTATTGGGGTAGTTTTTACTTTTTGGGCATCGAAGATTACCGACCAAGAGTTTTCATCTATCAAACGTTTGCCATTGTATGAAATGTTATCAATGATACCAGAAGGCAAAGCTGAAACTACTCCTACAGAATTTGCCAAGTCATCGGCATCTTGGGTATTTAAGGTATCATAAGGAGGTCCCCAAGGATTAGAAAGTGGTTTGTAAGTTGGATAGATAGCCATAATTTCTAACTTGCCTGGATTGGCAGCTTCTAGGTCGAATGCTTTTTGTGCCGCACGCGGACAGTTGTTACAACGTACTCCAGTTACATCAGCCAAAAAAACCTTTTTTGTTTGGGCTGTTGGAACAGCACTCATGTAAGTGGTATCTAATAATGGTCGTTCGGTAAACTTGGTAAACTTGATTGGTGGATTCTCTTCTTCGCAGCTCATGAGCGAAAATGCCAAAAACATCCCTCCAAAAAAGAAATTAGAAATTCTCATGCTACGAAAATAATGAAAACCTTTGTTTGGTTATCTTTGTTTCTTTAATAATTATGAGAAATTTAAAAAGAAAGTTGCTCGCTTCGGGCATAATAGCAATTTTAACGGGTTGTTTTTTCGGGAAATCAAAAACGATAGATGCACAATCAGTTCAATCAAGTCAACCTTCAGAATCTATTTATGGCATCAAAATTATGGCATTGGATGAGAAAACTCCAATTGATTTAAATCAATTCAAGGGCAAAAAAATATTGTTTGTAAATACGGCAAGTGAATGTGGTTTTACTCCGCAATACGAAGATTTACAAAAACTTCAGGAAAAATATCCTGAAAAACTTGTCATCATTGGTTGTCCTTGCAATCAATTTGGCGGACAAGAACCTGGCAATTCAGAACAAATTGGTTCATTTTGCAAGAAGAATTACGGTGTTACGTTTCAACTGACACAAAAAATAGATGTAAAAGGACAAAATCAACATCCTCTTTACTCTTGGTTGAGTCAAAAGTCAAAAAATGGTGTATTGGATTCAGAAGTGAAATGGAATTTCAATAAATATTTAATTGACGGAAGTGGTCATTTATTGGGCTATTTTGCTTCTACTACCGGTCCATTATCGAACGATATTACCAGTTTGATAGAAAAGTAACGTTTATTTTAGGTGATAAATTCACTTTATTATGGCAATTTGAAGCGATAACGTTATTTTTGCCGAACAAAAATATACACATGAGCATTCTAGTAAATAAAAATTCAAGAATAGTTGTTCAAGGATTTACCGGAAACGAGGGAACCTTTCACGCAACTCAAATGATTGAATACGGGACCAATGTGGTTGGCGGCGTTACTCCTGGTAAAGGAGGAAGTAGACATTTAGATCGTCCAGTATTCAATACTGTAGAATTGGCAGTTAAAGAAGCCGGTGCCGATGTAAGTATCATTTTCGTACCACCCGCTTTTGCAGCTGACGCAATTATGGAATCAGCAGATGCTGGTATCAAAGTAATTGTAGCAATCACCGAAGGTATTCCTACCAAAGATATGGTAATGGTTAAAGAATATTTAAATTCTAAAAACTGTCGCTTAATTGGTCCAAACTGCCCAGGAATTATTACTCCTGAAGAAGCTAAAATTGGTATTATGCCAGGTTTTATTTTCAAAAAAGGACATATTGGTGTTATTTCTAAATCTGGAACTTTAACCTACGAAGCAGTTGATCAATTAACCAAATTGGGAATGGGTCAATCTACTGCCATTGGTATTGGTGGAGATCCTATCATTGGTACAACTACCAAAGAAGCGATTGAACTTTTCATGGCCGATCCTGAAACTGCAGGTATTGTAATGATTGGTGAAATTGGTGGTGGAATGGAAGCTGAAGCAGCCCGTTGGATTAAACAATATGGCACTAAGCCAGTTGTAGGATTTATCGCTGGACAAACTGCTCCTGCAGGTCGCCGTATGGGACATGCTGGTGCTATTGTTGGTGGCAAAGACGATACTGCTGCTGCTAAAATGGCTATCATGCGCGAATGTGGAATTCACGTAGTTGAAAGCCCTGCTGAAATCGGACGTCGTATGTTCGAAGTAATGAAGTAATAAACACTTTTAGTATAAAACAGAAAAGGCGCCAATGGCGCCTTTTCTGTTTTATATCGTTGTTAAATTTATCCTTTCTTCTTCTTTTTAGCTTTGGTTAAATCTACCACTTCTACCCCTTCATGTCCCGCTTCTGTCCATTGGAAGAATTCGTCTTTTAAAGCTGTATTGGGCGTTAATTTCACCATCTCTATACTAACCTCAGTTCCATTCTTATAGTGCTGTATAACCTTGCAGATTTTGTAATTAGAATTGTCTATTTCCAATTTCAAATAAGAATAATTTGCCTTCTTTTTTGGCACCAAACGAATTACATCTCTTACCTTATTTCCGTCAGTAACAATTGGGCCTTCATACTTGCTTTTATAACCTTTGCTATACACCGTAAATATTTCATTCGGAGTAATGCTATTGTCACGCTTTTTATAATCTTCTAAGGTAACTTCTGCATCTTCTGGATTGTATGTCCAAATGGTATTTCCATTGCAATAAATTTCTTGGCTTGCATAATCCAATTTGAATTTGTTTCCCTTGATCCAAACATTCCCTTTTGATACAACTGGTTTTTTATTGAGGGATGTTGTGGTTAATGTAAATGACGCACTAATTGTTTTATACCCCTTATAAATTGAAGAAACCTTTTTTAATATCTCTTCAGATTTGGGGTCACTTTGCCCCTTATCTGCATTTGGATTAACAACGGGTTCTGGTGCTTGAGAAAACGCTGTGCTACTGCTAAACAATAAATTTCCTAGTGCTAAACTGTATATAATCAATTTCTTCATTTTTCTTGTGATATGTTAAAGGTGATTTAAAAATTGCTCCAAAGCAAATTCATCGGGAACATTTACTTGGCGTGGCTTGCTTCCTAAATTTGGACCAACAATACCTGCATCTTCCAATTGATCCATCAATCGGCCTGCCCTGTTGTATCCAATTTTCAATTTCCTTTGAATCATACTTGTGCTCCCCACTTGATTTTGAACAATGACCCTTGCTGCATCTTCAAAAAGAGAATCTCTTTCATCGGCATCTAAATCGCCACCACCCAAGGTAGTTGTATCGTCTTTTACTTCAGGCAAAATATAAGCTGTAGAATACGCCCTTTGTTCACCAATAAAGTCGCAAATTCGTTCAACTTCTGGGGTATCTACAAAAGGACATTGTAAGCGAATCATTTCATTTCCACCACTAAAAAGCATGTCTCCCTTTCCTATTAATTGATCTGCCCCATTTCCATCAAGAATAGTACGGCTATCAATCTTAGAAGTTACACGGAAAGCAATTCTTGCAGGGAAGTTAGCCTTAATCATACCTGTGATTACATTCACCGAAGGACGCTGCGTAGCCAAAATCAAATGAATTCCGATAGCCCTTGCAAGCTGGGCAATTCGCGCAATTGGCATTTCAATTTCCTTACCAGCTGTCATCATCAAATCGGCAACCTCATCAATTACAACAACAATATAAGGCAAGAATCTATGTCCGTTTTGTGGATTTAATTTTCGATTCACAAACTTGCCGTTATACTCAACAATGTTTCTCACCATTGCATCTTGAAGTAACTTGTAACGGTTATCCATTTCAACGCAAAGTGAATTTAGGGTATTTACAACTTTGGAATTTTCAGTAATAATTGCTTCTCCGTCGCCAGGTAATTTTGCCAAGAAATGTCGCTCAATTTTATTGAATAAGGTAAGCTCTACCTTTTTAGGATCTACCAATACAAACTTCACATAGGCAGGATGCATTTTATATAGCAACGACACCAGAATTGCATTCAATCCAACGGACTTACCTTGACCGGTAGCACCCGCCATGAGCAAATGGGGCATCTTAGCCAAATCGGCAATAAATATTTCGTTTGAAATTGTTTTACCCAAAACCACTGGAAGTTGGAAATCGCATTCTTGGAATTTCTTACTTGCCAACAAACCGCGCATTGGCACCATTTCAGGATTTCTGTTAGGCACTTCAATACCAATGGTTCCTTTTCCTGGAATTGGCGCAATAATACGAATACCAAGTGCTGCCAAACTCAGCGCAATATCGTCTTCAAGGTTTTTAATCCTTGAAATCTTAACACCTGGAGCAGGAATGATTTCGTATAAGGTTACGGTAGGTCCAACACTTGCTTTAATGCTAGAAATACCAATTTTATAATTCTCTAAGGTATCTTGAATTAACTTTTTACTTTTATTTATCTCTTCAAAGTCAATTTCTTGTCTTTTTGTGTCGTAGTCTTTTAAGAGATCGAGCGTTGGATACTGATATTTACTCAAATCAGCTTTGGGATCAAACTCAGTATCAACGCCAAATCGTTCCACCCCCAAATCGCCTTGATTTTCATCAACCAATTCATCTTCATGCTGGGTTAAATCTTGAATGGCAAAGCCATCTTCAAATTTAATTTCTTTTGAGGGAGACGGGGTTTCTATAGCAATTGGCTCTGGATTTCCTTTAAATATATACTCTTCAGGTTCATCAAATTCAACAACATTCTGATGATTGAATTGATCGGCAGGAATTTCTTTATCTTCAACAATAGGTTCAAAAGAAGGTTTAGAAATTTCAGCATGAACTGGTTTTGGTTCAATGGGTTCAACTTTCTTAACGGTAATATTCATTCCGTCCCAATTCTCAAAATCACTCACACTTGGTCCATCATCAACGTCTTCTTCATCCACAAGTAGGTCATCTTCATCTTCACCATCCACTTTAATGGTAGGTGGAATTTTATTAGTTGATGTTTCTAACTTTTCTTCTACAATATTTAAATCGTGGGCATTTTCTATGTCTTCCTCTTGAAATTCTTCATGCAACAAATCATCTGGATTTTTCAATACAATGCGAGCGAACGGATTCATATTCAAAAAAACGAATGAATAAACCACCGCAAAGGCGGCCAAAAACAGAAAGGCTCCAATGGGTCCAATTGCCGTTTGAATTTGTACAATGCCGAAATAACCAAATGTGCCTCCCAAAAGTGGATACCAAATTTGAAAACAATATCCCAAAAACAATGACACCCAAATTACAAATAAAATGGTATTGGTTAATATTCTAAGTAATGAAAATGGACGATAATCAAACAACAAATACAAACCGCTTAAAATAATATACGGCAATAGTGCAAAAGCACCAAGACCAAATCCGTTGTGCATAAAGAAAAAGGCCAGTCCTGAACCAATACTTCCCATGGCATTGGATGATTTCCCAGACATTGAATCATCAAAATCGCCACCATCGGAAGCCACACTTTGATCGGTTTGCCAAGTAAAGAAAAAAGAGATAAAACTAACCAATAGGATAATTGAAAAAACAAGCAACAGAAATCCGATTACTTTCCGCGTAGTATCATTTTTCAAAGTAGCAGCATTCCAAATTTCCTTTCCTGAAATTTGGTCTGTTTTGTCAGAAGGTCTTTCTTTCAAAAAATCTGCCGACGATTTTGTTTTTTTAGAAGTTTGTTTAGGTGCTGCACTCATTGTGAATTACGAATGTATAACGAAATCTTTGTTTAAAAGATTGTACTTATTCACAGAAAAACAAGTGTGTATTATTTCGCTCAGAAATTCAGAAGATACAAAATATCAACTGTTTAATTGAAAAACTTCACCTTCCAATGCCAGGTAAGTTTCGAGATGATTTTTTCTAGCTTCCAACAACAATGGTTCTAAGTTATCGTAACGTGCACTGTAATGACCAATGATTAAATTTTTCACTTTCGCCAATTTTGCAATCATACCTGCTTGAAGTGAGGTAGTATGAAAAGTTTCCTCAGCTCTCTTTAATCTGTCATGCAAAAACGTAGACTCATGGTACAATAAAGTAACCTTTTCAATGTGTGGAATAATTGATTCATCGTAAATAGTGTCAGAGATATAAGCAAATTTTCTGTTCTTATATCCATTCACCGTTAACAATTCATTCGCAATGAGAATTCCACTTTCTCCCTTGAAATCATTTCCAAATTTCAAAGATTCATAATATGAAACAGGAATATTATAGTTTTCACACGCTTCTAAATTGATTTTCCTTTCCGGACCTTTCTCTTCAATAACAAAACCTGTACAAGGAATTCTATGCTTTAATGGTACCGAATGAATTGAAAAATCTACTTCGGCATGTACCAATTCTGGAGCATCTGGATTGGTGAAAATATAATGTATCGGAAAGTTTATTCTCGCATCGCCAATTGTTAAAATGATATCTAAAATTGACTTAAGTTGCTCTGGGCAAACGATAAATAAAGGATCTACACGACCAAAAAGCGCCATTGATGTAATTAAACCGGGCAATCCAAAATAATGATCTCCATGCAAATGTGAAATCAAAACAAACTTGATTTTTTGCATTTTAAGATTGTACTTGGTAAGTTGTAATTGTGTTGCCTCACCACAATCTATTAAGAAATAATGCTTATCCAATCGAACATGTTGGGCACTTGGATTCCTATCACGCGTTGGCGTAGCAGATGAAGTTCCCAATACCGTTATTTCAAATGGTTTTTGCATGCTTTACGAATGTAGGTCTTCTACAGCCAAAATTATGCCATTTAAGTATCAGATTTTAATAAGATCACATTTTACTTTGCAAATAGCAGTTTTTTTAATTCCCTTTTTACTGTTTCAACTTCAATCATTTCAATACAGGGTTTGCTTGTATTGGTGCAATGCAATTGATCACAAGGATTGCATTCCAACACATGATGAAGCACTGTAGCCCTTTTATTTTGAGGATAAAAAACATCTTTCACACCGGGTCCAAACAAACCAACACAAGGAATATTTGCCAAATCGGCCAATTGTAATGGACCACTTTCATTGCCAACAAATACTAAAGAATTCTGTAATACAGCAAACAATGTGAGCAAACTGTCATTTGATACCCAAACCTCACACTCATTGCACATATTTTTGATTTTATTCAAGCAATCAACTTCTTCATTTGTACCAATAATGAGCGGTGTGATTTGAAATTCTGAATATAGAAATTTTGCAATTTCCGCAAATCTTTCAGCAGGCCATTGACGCAATATACGTCGGGCCGAAGGATGAATGACCGCAAACCGGGTTAATCCAAATTTTGCAATTCTTTGATTGGCCAATGCTATTTCTTCTTTTGAAGGATATAAGGTTGGCCTACAAAATGGGTGTTCTAAAATCTCATTTATGCTGGCGCATTTTTGTCCCTCAAATAACAAAGCATCAATTACGTTGTAATTGGTTAATAATTCATGTTGCTGATTTCCACGCTGTGCAAAACGAACCGTTCCCCTATCTACCCTGTATTTTTTACAATTCAAAAGAGACTTGAAAAATGTTTCCCAGTTTCCACGCAATTCAACCCAAATATCAAACTTGCTTTTAATATCCGCTAGCTCGGTTATAATAGAATCGATATTGTGATCGTTTTGCACCAACGACTTCACGAATGGCTTACACAACAGGGTTATTTTTGCATTGGGATATTGCTTTTTTAAAAATGAAAACACATGAACCGATGTGGCCATATCGCCAATTTCATCTAATTTCACGATGAGAATTGATTCAATTTTCGTGCAATTATGAATCGTTGGCTTGTTAAACCACCTATTGATTTTGGTTGCAACCATATTGGCTGCATAAAGCCACTTTTCGCTCAAGGCCATATCAAAGAGGCAATAAAGGATATAAAATAGGTTGAGATGGCACCGCATCGGAAGCTATTTTGGGAACCATGAGATTTAAAAAATACAACCCATCATGAATGGTATCATTTACATATATCAACTCCGTAATGCTTGCTTTGTATCTGGTATTGTTTGGGAATTGCCACCAAACCCGATGGGCAGCCAACGCTCCGCTATCTTCCTCTGGATCAACAGAAGGCAAGTCGGTTAACAAATGAGTAAAACCAAAATCGACCAACATTTGCATTGCATTGAGTGTAAAATATGGAGGATTATTTCCAGACCAAATTCTATTTCGTTTGTCTACATTGTTGGGCAAAGTTCTAATTACGATTGCCTCTGTTTTTGTGAATTTATGTTTCGACAATTCAGATTCATGTATCACCCAATCACCGTCAATTTCAATTAATGGAACAGTAATGAGCTGGGCAGAAAAGAAATGTTTCTCTAAAACATCAGAAACTGAAATTCTTTCTGAAGCAATATGTCCAACCCCTTCTGTATGGGTTCCATTTCCATGTGCACAATAAGTAACTATCTCGCAATTGGCAGATCCACCTTCAATCACGCTTCCTACAAATGAACCCACCCTAATTGGTTCTATTTTAGCAAAATCAATGTGAAATGCATTCGGATTTTCAAAATTGGGACCAAATCCTAAAGTGATATTTGAGGGATTTGACAAATCAACTTGATAAGGGTTTTGCTCAATATGAATAGATAGTTGCATTGCTTCAAAATTGGTAAAAAGAAATGGAAAAGAAAAAGAAAACGGGATTTTTATTATGCATGTTAATTTAATAACAAATTATTGATCCATGGCATCTTCAAGAATGGTTAAAAATTTCTTGTGACTAATTTCATAGGCCCCAAACTGCTGAATATGATTATTCAAATATTGTGTATCCAATAATTTGAAATGATGTTCTCTCAGAAATTCAACCAAAAAAACCAAACAAACCTTACTGGCATCGGTTACCGTGTGAAACATACTCTCCCCAAAAAACGCTTTCCTGATACAAACTCCATAGAGTCCTCCAACCAACTCCCCATCTAAATAAGCTTCAAAGCTGTGCGCAAATCCTTCCTCATGCAAACCAATATATGCCTCTTTAATCTCATCAGAAATCCAAGTGTCGTCTTCTCTATTTTGAGAACAACGCTCAATGACTTCGGCAAAATTTCGGTTAATCACCAATTCAAACTTTCTTTTATTGTATAAACGTCGAAGATTTTTAGAAACCTTGAACCTGTCATCCAACGGAATAATTCCTCGCCTTTCAGGAGTATGCCAATAAATGGCATTTCCTTCGTCGGGATCAGCCATTGGGAAAGAACCCGACAAATAAGCCTGAATTAATAATTGAGGAGTCAATAACATTTCTGCAAAAGTAATTCAACATAAAATGTGTGAATTCATTTTTCTTATGTTTTTTTGCACCATAATGGGAAAAGGTAAAAATAAACTTGAAAAATTTGCTGAATTTGATTCTTTTGAGAATACTTACGATTATCATTCTGAAACAAAAGGCAAATGGTCATCAATTTTTGGAAATACAAATCCCATTGTTTTAGAGCTTGCTTGCGGAAAAGGCGATTATGCCATTGGTTTGGCCAAAATGAATCCCAACATCAATTATATTGGTGTAGACATTAAAGGAAACAGATTATGGAAAGGCGCCAAAACCTGCATTGAACAAGGAATTCAAAATGTGCGTTTTCTGCGGATAGAAATCGATAAACTTTTTGAATATTTCGCAAATGATGAAGTTTCTGAAATGTGGATTACCTTTCCAGACCCACAACCACAAAAAGAACGCAAAAGATTAAGCAGCGGCAGATTTTTAAATGTTTACCGTCAAGTAATGCCAACAACAGGCATCATGAACATCAAAACAGATTCAGATTTGTTCTATGAAAGCAGTTTGGAACAAGTAGCCGAAGACAAATTAACATTACTAGAAAATATTTCAGATGTATATGGTACGATTCCTGTTCCGGAGTTTTTGCAAATACAAACCTTCTATGAAGCCATCTGGCTGAAAATGGGCAAGAAAATAAAGTATGTTAAATTTATTTTGGGGGATGTAAAAAGTCGCGAAACTAAAAAGCCAAAAGAAGGCAACGCTTAACGTTAGGAATTTTTTAGCAAGATCAGTAGAATCAAAATCAAGGCTACCAAAAACAATACAGAAATAATAGCCCCAATTATTCCGCTAAAAACACTAAAAATCGAAATTGCTATGCCTGCATAACACAATATTCTGCCAATAAAACCGGGACGGATTTTCAATCCCGCCAACCCAATGATTACACCACATGCTGCCAACAAGATCGAC
>CANFVI010000004.1 GCA_947450405.1 Flavobacteriales bacterium | reverse complement strand
TGTATCATCGTTAGACATTACAATGGATTTGAAACCCTATATGGACATCTTTCATACAGAATAGCGAAACCCGGAGATTTGGTTAATGCTGGTCAACTTATTGGATTAGGTGGAAGCACGGGAAGAAGCACAGGTCCACACTTGCATTTTGAAACCAGATTTTTAGGGAGACCAATAAATCCGGCATCCATAATTGATTTTAAGGGAGATAGTCTAATCTTTGAAACCCTGCTTATTTCACAAGAATCATTTCATTTACCTAATTCATTTAGCCGTTTTAAATTCAAAAAAGGCAAACGCCACCGCGGATTTAGATTAAAATACAAAAATAGAAAGCGTCGTATTTTGAAAAAACGCAGCCATGTGCCTCACAAACCGCATTCAAGAATTAAACATGGCAAATCAAAATTAAGAACACCAAAAAGACGACATGCTTTTGCATACCCTCTGATAAGAAGGTGTACTGTAGAATTTACAGTTTAACGCTTCGTGAACTTTATTCAACATATATTGGTTGAATTTCATTTGTAGTAGGTATTTTTGTAAAATATAACCGTGAGTATTGTTGTAAATAATTTAACTAAAATTTATGGTAAGCAACTTGCTGTCAATAACATTTCCTTCGAAATTGGCACAGGTGAAGTTGTAGGTTTTTTAGGTCCAAATGGAGCCGGAAAATCAACCACCATGAAAATGATAACAGGATTTATTCCTCCTTCTGAAGGTGGAGGTTCTGTATGTGGAATAGACTTCGTTGAAGATAGCATTGAAGTACGAAAAATTGTAGGATATTTACCCGAGCACAACCCCCTATACTTAGATATGTATGTGACTGAATATTTAACCTTTATGGCTGAACTATCAAATATCAAACCAGCCAAAAAAAGCGTTGAAATGGCCATAGACATTACGAACTTGGGTCCCGAAAGACACAAGAAAATTGGTATGCTTTCTAAAGGTTACAGACAAAGAGTGGGATTGGCACAAGCGCTAATTCATAATCCAAAGGTGCTCATCTTAGATGAACCTACCAGTGGATTAGATCCGAACCAAGTAATTGATATGAGAAATGTAATTACTCAACTTGGAAAAGAAAAAACCGTAATGCTAAGCACACATGTTATGCAAGAAGTTGAAGCAATGTGTAGCAAGGTAATTATCATCAATGGCGGTCAAATTATAGCAAATGATGATATTGGATTACTGAAAACGAATTTCAGCTCGTTTATTTCAATATTGGTTGAATTTAGTTCAGCCATAGACAAATCTAAAATTCTTCAAATTGACGGTGTAACCTCTGCCGAAAACAAAGGTGGAAATTCATGGAAAATCCAATCGAATCAGGCACAATTGCGTCAACAAATTTCGCAATTTGCACTATCGAACAACATAGAAATTTTAGAGTTAAGTACAGATAAAAATTCACTTGAAGATATCTTCAGAAATTTAACAACAAATGTGGGTCATATTTAAAAAAGAGATTAGAAGTTTCCTCGGATCTTTCATTGCTTATATTGTTATAGGAGTTTTCTTGATTTTAACAGGATTGTTTCTATGGATGATCAAAGGCAACAACGTTTTTGATTTGGGAATTGCCAGTTTGCAAGTGATGTTTGAAATTGCTCCTTACATTTTAATTTTCTTGGTTTCTGCCATTACAATGAAAAGCATTAGTGATGAAAAACGACTAGGTACATTAGAGATTTTAACAACCAAGCCAATAACAGACACTGCAATCATTGCAGGGAAGTTTTTCGCTTCAGTTACCTTAATCGCCATTGCCATATTGCCTACTTTGTTTTATTTCTATGCGGTTTATCAATTGGCAACTCCTGTTGGCAATGTAGATATTGGGGCAACCATAGGTAGTTATTTTGGTCTCATTTTACTTGCTGCTTGCTATGCAAGTATAGGGATGTTTAGCAGCTCGCTTACTGATAATCAAATTGTAGCGTTAATTACTTCTATGCTTTTAAATTTCTTCTTTTTTGGAGTTTTGAGTATGTTGGGGGACGCTTCTTGGTTGAATTTTATTGGAAAAAGTTTGGAATGGTTTGGATTAGAATTTCATTATGATTCTATAAGTAGAGGCTTGGTTGATACCCGAGACGTTATCTATTTTGTGGGATTTATCTTGGTATTTCTTGGTTTAACTAAAATTGTATTTGAAAGCAGAAAATGGTGATGAACAAAACAAATAAAAAACTACAATCTTATATCAATTTTTCTGTATTGTTCTTACTGATTGTTTTGGGCAATATTTTGAGTTCCCTTTACTATAAACGCATTGATTTAACTCTAGAAAAAAGATATACCCTCAGCGAAACAAGTAAAACTCTTGCCAAAACGGTTAAAGACAAAATATACTTCAAACTATACTTAGATGGTGATATGTCGGCCAAATTCAAGCAATTAAAACTTGAAATTCGCGACATTGCTTATGAGTTCAGAGAAATCAGCGGCAAAAAAATAGAAATCGAAATTGTTGATCCATTCAAAGGAGTAAAAAAAGAAGAACTTGATGCGTTATTAGACGATTTTGTTCAAAAAGGAATTGAACCTGTTCGCGACATGGACAGTGAAAATCCCGATGAAACAA
Organism: Flavobacteriales bacterium; assembly: GCA_947450405.1. GTDB lineage: Bacteria > Bacteroidota > Bacteroidia > NS11-12g > UBA955 > VMCP01. Next base: position 23,813 of record CANFVI010000004.1, on the reverse strand, counting down.
AAATGAAATATTTACTTCCTGGTGCTGAGTTAATGAGCGATAAAAAAACAGTTGCCATTAATTTCTTCGATTACGATGTTGCAAAATCGCCTGAGGAGAACATTCAGCGCGCCATTGACAATATTGAATACGAAATTGCAAATGGCTTACGCCAAGTTGTAACCGAAAAAATGAAGAATATTGCCGTAATAGACGGCAGTGGAGAAATGCTTGATGGTCGAGTTGAAAGTTTTGCAGCAGAATTGAGCAAATACTATCAAGTTTCGGCAATCAATTTAAATACCAACGATCCTGAATCGGCTCGCCCTTTTATAAAAAGTCTTGAAAAAGACCCAAAAAATGCAGGTACAATTTTAGTCAATAGTTTACAACGTCGTTTAAACCTAAACGACATGATCATGATTATCAAACCAATTAAAGATTACTCTCCTACTGAGTTGTATTTAATTGATCAGTTTATCATGAAAGGTGGAAAAGCTTTATGGTTGGTAGATCCAGTAAATATTGAAATTGATAGTTTTAGAAATTACAAAGAGGTATTGGCCTATGATTATGGGCTAGAGAATATTACCGCTTCACTTTTTACGTATGGTGTGGGACTTGAAAACACCCTTTTGGCAGATTTAAAATGCAATCAAATTCCTATCCCCGCAGGAAAAAGAATGGAGTTGGTTGATTTTCCGTATTTCCCGTTGTTTGGATCAACGGACATGCCACATATCATTTGCAAAAACATGGGTACAGTTTGGTGCCAATTCCCAGGAACTTTGCAGCCAAAAATTAGAACAGATGTTACGGCAATTCCATTACTAAGTAGTACTCAATATAGTAAAGTCATTAATACTCCTGCTTCTATCAATTTAGAAAATGTGTACATGCAATCGAGGGATGCTCAATACAGGTCTACATTAAACCAAGGTGTTAAAACTTCGGGTTTACTTTTAGAAGGCCAATTTAAGTCGCCATTTGTATACCAAAAGAAATATACGGAAATCCCATTCGTTGCTGAGGGTAAAAGCAAAATGATTATCATTGCCGATGGCGACATTGCCCGTAATCCGGTAAGCAGCAGTGGTAAGTTTTTCCCAACGGGTTACGACAAAATTTCACAATTTACTTTTGCCAATAAAAAGTTCCTTTTAAATTGTATTGATTATTTGATAGATAACAATGGACTAATTGAAATTCGCGCAAAAGAAAGAACCTTAAGATTGTTGGATCCCGAAAAATCGAAGTCTGAAAAAAGCAGTTGGCAATGGTTTTCTATGATTTTGCCTATTTTAAGTATATTTATTTTGGGTATTGCAAACTATTTTATACGTCGCAAGCGTTATATCTAAGCCGTTTTTATGTACGAATTTATTGAAGGGACAGTTGAACAAATTTCCCCTACCCACGTAGTTATTAATAATCAAGGAATTGGATACCTTGCTAGCATAAGTTTACACACTTTTGAAACCATTAAAGGAGGAAAACAAGTGCGTTTATTTATGGAACAAACTTTCAGGGTTGAAAATCAAAATCCTACTGGTATTGTGTTATACGGATTTTCACATCCCGATGAACGTCAAATGTTTCGATTATTAACTTCTGTAAGCGGCGTTGGAAACAACACTGCGCTTATCATGCTTTCTAGTTTAGATTCAGAAACAATCACATCAACCATTTTAAATGGCAATGTAGGTTTGTTAAAAAGCATCAAAGGAATTGGCGAAAAAACAGCACAGCGTATTATTTTAGAATTAAGAGATAAATTAACAGGTGGGAAGAAATCAGGTTTAGGTACATTGTTGGATCCGAGCAAGTTAGATGCAATTTCAGAGGCATTAACTGCATTAACCATTCTGGGCTATCAAAAAGCTAGTGCTGAAAAAGCACTTATTAAGGTAAGCAAAGAGCTTGGAGCCATGGCCACAGTTGAAGAATTAATTAAAAATTCACTCAAAATATTGTAAATTGCAAAATTAAATTTAATCACACTGCCTATTAAACAAAGACTACTCAAGAAAAAAGACTAAGAATGACCGATCAGTTTCGATTTAAAGGATTTTTCAATTTTGAGTTATTGCGATTTTTGCAAAAAATTGCAGTAGTATTTGTTGCATTTTTTGCAACCGGCTCTTTGTGTGGGCAAAATGATTCTGCCGGAGTAAAATATAAAATTTCAAAACCGAGCAATCCTGATAAGAACAAACAAAACACATCAAATGTTGATTTAGATGATCCATTAAAAGTTGAATGGAAATACAATTCAAAAACCAATAGATACGAATCTTTCAAACAGTTAGGTTCTCTCTCCTATCCAACCGGTGAGTCCTTAAGTGTAACCGAATATTTCCAAGTTCTTTCTAAAGAGAAAAACAGCGAATACTACCGTAAGAAAACTCAGAATACAGATTATTCTCAAGCGGCAACAAAAGGTGGATTATCTAATTACATCAATGCAGAATTAAGTAACCCCGCAATTTCTAAAATATTTGGTGCCGGTGGAGTTGATTTCCAATTGAGCGGATCGGCAATGGTGAAACTTGGTGGAACCATAAATGAAATTAGAAATCCTAATTTTAGCAAACGCCAACAATTGTACTTTGTTCCTGTATTTGATCAACAGTTACAAATATCTGCAAGAGGAAGTATTGGTGAATTCGTAAAATTAGGAATCAATTACGATACGGAGGCTCAGTTTGATTTTGACAATCAAACCAACTTAGGTTGGAAAGGAAAACCAGACGGTATTTTAAAGGATGTTCAAGTAGGAAATGTAAGTTTGAATTTACCTACACAACTTATTAAGCCTGTACCTTCGCTGTTTGGCTTTGCCAACAGCATGCAATTTGGTAAAACAACAATTAAAACAGTTTTTTCACAGAACAAGGGTCAAAGTACTGAAACCGTTTTAAAAGGCGGAGCTCAAATGAACGAGTTCAAGATCACTGCCGACAATTATGACCAAAACAAGCACTATTTCTTAGCACAATTTTTTAAAGACAATTACAATAAATCATTAGAAAACTTACCTATTGTTGCAAGCGGTGTGGTAATTAACAGGGTAGAAGCCTGGGTAACCAACAAAAATGCAAATGTTGAAACTCCGCGAGATATATTGGCATTTCAAGATTTAGGTGAATCAAATCCATACAGAAAACAATTGAATGGGGTACTGGATCCTGCGGCGAGCAATGATGCGAATAAAATTTACAGTTCTATTGAAAATGATGTTGACGCCAGAAAACTCGGCTCAGCCATTGATAGGGTATATAAAACATTTCCTTATTTTGAGCAAACTGTTGATTTTGATTTGCTAAACTACGCACGCCAGCTTCAAACCAATGAATTCACTGTAAATACACAACTTGGGTTTATTTCATTAAATCAACCGTTGAACAATGATGAAATTTTGGCTGTCGCATTTGAATATACTTATAACGGCAAAACCTATCAAGTAGGTGAATTCTCGAGGGACATTCCGCCTGGAGACCAAAAATTGCTCTATTTAAAAATGCTAAAAGGCAACACCATCAGAACACGTTTACCCATGTGGCGTTTGATGATGAAGAATATTTACAGCTTAAACACCTACACATTAACACTTGAAGATTTTAAGTTAAATGTAATATATGCTGACGATACGAGTGGTGCAGACTACGGATACATTCCTGTTGGTATGGCAAATTTACCTGCTTTAAAGAACGCAGTTCCTTTAATTCGTGTATTGGGTTTAGACAAACTTAACCGCCAACAAGAAGCAAAACCCGATGGGGTTTTTGATGCCATAGAAGGGATAACTGTTCAATCACAATTTGCAAGAATTATATTCCCTGAAACAGAACCTTTTGGAGATTATTTGAGGGAAAAATTCGAATCCCGAACAGATTTGGCCGACTTTTATTGTTATGACGCCATATATGATTCAACCAAATTTTTAGCGGCACAAGATGTCAAACACAATAAGTTCTTTATTCAGGGAAGTTATAAAAGCTCAAATGGTGCGGAAATGTTCCTAGGAACAACAAATTTGCAACGAGGATCGGTGAGAGTAACAGCCAACGGCCGTCCATTACAAGAAGGGATGGATTACGAAGTTGATTACGCAATGGGTCGGGTAAGAATTATAAACCAAGGTTTATTGCAAGGGGGAGCTGAAATCAGAGCCAGTGCCGATGGGCAAAGTTTCTTCAATATTCAACAAAAAACACTACTTGGAGCAAGGGTTGAACATAAGTTTTCAAAAAACATGTTATTGGGTGGTACAATTCTACATATGTATGAGAGACCACTTACAACCAAAACCAACTTCAATGAAGAGCCATTATATAACACGATTATTGGAGCCGATTTTGCATATAATTCAAAATCAAGGTTTATTACAAAATTGGTAGATAAATTGCCATTTATTGAAACCAAAGAGATTTCAAATATTACTGCATATGCCGAATACGCCCAAGTTTTCCCGCATGCATTTGCATCGCAAGGAAACCAAACAGGGGTTTCAAACTTGGAAGACTTTGAAAATGCAGAACTTCCAAATGACTTTAAAGTAGTTAATAACTGGGTAGTAGCTAGTATCCCTCAAAAACAACCTGACCTTTTCCCTAATACACAATTAGGAGATAAACGCAATTGGTTAAATAACCATGCTAAATTAAGCTTCTACACCATTGACCAATTGTTTTATAGAGATGCTGACATGCCAAGCAACATACAAAACAAGGTGGATGAAATCTTGAGTAATCCATACATGCGTCAAATTGATCAGCGAGAAGTTTTCCCTCAAAGAAACTTCCCTCAAGGTACCCCTACAATTTTACCAACTCTAGATTTGGCATTTAATCCAAATGTTCGTGGTTTATATAATTTCAACACAGACCCTACTCAAATTGACGCAGACGGTAAATTATTGAATCCTAAAAACAGCTGGGCTGGAATCATGAGACGTGTGGATCAAAATGATTTTGAGGCTGCCAATATCGATTATGTTGAGGTATGGATGATGGATCCATTGATTAACAATCCTAGTTTGAGTGGTGAACTATTGTTGCATTTTGGTAACGTGAGCGAAGATATTTTACCAGATCGCAGAAAATCTTTTGAAAATGGTTTACCAACATCGGCAAACGACATCAATTCTACAGATACATCTGCCTTTGGTATTATACCTACAAGTCCTCAAATCAATTTTGCATTTGATAATAATCCTGCTACATTAAAAACACAAGACGTAGGTATTGATGGCTTGAGTGACGCCAATGAACAAATATTCTATGATACGGGATATTTACAAAAATTGAAATCAAATTTTGGACCAACATCCAAATTATACCTATCTGCTATGAACGACCCGTCTAATGACAATTTTGTACATTATTTGGAAGATAAATATACTGTTGCTGATGCAGATATTATACAACGTTATGCTAGATTTCAAGGGATGGAGGGAAATTCAAATCCAGATAAATACACCAATCAATATTCTGGAATGCCAAAATCATCATCTCCTACCCCAGATTTTGAGGACGTAAATAGAGATTTCACAATGAATCAAAGTGAAGACTATTATCAATATAAAATCAAAATTAGCTCCACCGAATTACAAATTGGGAAAAATTATGTTGCCGATATTGTTAACAATAATGTTAAATTAAGAAATGGCCAAGATAAAAATATACGTTGGTACCAATTTAAAATTCCAATTCGTCAGTTTGAAAAAGCGGTAGGTAACATTTCCGATTTCAAAAGTATCCGTTTCATGAGAATGATCATGACAGGATTTAATGATTCTGCTGTTTTAAGAATGGGATATATCAATCTTGTAAGAGCAGATTGGCGACGTTATACAAATGCATTAAAAACACCAGGTATTGTTGTTCCTACAGACCCAAATGATGGAACTAAATTCATAGTGAGCACAGTAAATTTGGAAGAGAATGGAAAACGCTCACCCATTGCTTATGTAACGCCACCAGGTGTAGTTCGGGTTCAAAATATGGCCAGCCTAGGAACAGTTTTGGAAAACGAACAATCGTTGTCGTTGAAAGTTTGTGACTTAAAACCAGGCGACGGACGTGCCGCATTTAAAACTGCAAATTTCGATATTCGCAATTACAAGAGAATGCAATTATTCATTCATGCAGAAGAATCCGTTCCAAATACGATTGAAGATGGCGAAGCATCTGCGTTCATCCGTTTTGGAACAGACTTAACAAGCAACTATTATGAGTATGAAATTCCATTAAAAATGACCAGAGGTTATGTGAATTCTAATTCACCAAATAGTGACAAATTGGTTTGGCCAGATGAGAATTTCATTGACTTAGAATTTCAAAAGTTATTTGACCTTAAAATACAACGTCAAAATGCGAATTGGCCTATGACTGCACCATACATTTCTGCCATAGACAAAGGCAAAATAAGTGTGATGGGATTGCCTGATTTAAGTAATCTTAAGGTGATGATGATTGGTGTAAAAAACAAAGGAAACGCTCCACAGTGTTTTGAAATTTGGGCCAATGAATTAAGAGTCAAAGACATTTCAAATGGCGGTGGTTGGGCAGCTTTGGCAAACATTCAAACTCAATTAGCTGATTTTGGCACATTAAACATGGCCGGTTCAATTAGAACCATTGGCTTTGGTGATGTAGACAAAAAGTTAAATGATAGAAGTTTAACAAATAATTATAATTACGACATTGCAAGCAACTTAGAACTTGGTAAATTTTTTCCAGCAAAATCTGGGGTTACCATTCCAATGTATATTGGATGGTCGGAGAGCTTCGTAAGACCAAAATTCAATCCACTGAATCCTGATATGGAATTAGAAACCATGTTAACCCATATTGCAAATGCAACCGTGAGGGATCAAGTTAGAAAAGCTGCTGAAGAATACAATTCATTGTATAGTTTTAACATTAGTAATTTTAAAGTAGCTAGCAATCAATCAAAAAAAGCTATGCCTTGGGGAATATCAAACTTCAATGCCAGTTACAGCTACACAAATACTTATAGACGTAATCAACAAATAGAAGAACAATTCTATAAAACTACCCAGGTATCATTGGGGTATAATTATAACTTAACTGCAAAGTTCATCCGTCCATTCGCTAAAATATTTAGATCAAATACTTTAGCATTAATTCGAGATTTCAACTTTAATTTAATTCCTAGTACTTTCAATACACAATTACAGTTAAACCGTTTGTACAGTGAATCACAATCAAGAAACAACAATAACTTTATTCAAGTTAATCCTAGGTTATACGATAAAAACTTTACGTTAACCCGAAATTATAATGCATCATTACCATTAACCAATTCCATTACAATTTCGTACATGGCCAATGTGCAAGCACGAATCCAAGAACCTTTCGGTGCCATTAATACCAAAGAAAAACAAGATTCAATATATAATGAATTCAAGGGATTTGGTAGAATTTCACGATTCACCCAAACATTAAACGGAACATATACATTGCCATTTAGTAAAATCGGATTTTTAAAATGGATTTCAAGTTCTGCTTCATATATTGGAAGTTATGAGTGGAACCAAGCACCACCAGCATTCACTACTTTGGGAAATAGAATCCAAAATAGCCAAGATATCAATATTACCTCTCAGTTTAATTTCACACAGTTATATTCTATGATTCCTTGGTTGAAAGATTACAATAAACCAAAAATCAAATCAAAGGGAAAAGGAAATAACGATAAGACAAAAGAAAAACCAAAAGTAACGCCAGACGATGATGGTGCACCTAAATTCGAAAGCGCCATTGAAAAAGGGAAAGACAACAAACCGAAAGTAAATCCTGTAATCATGGCAGTTGGTAATTTCATTACTATGTTTAAAAATGCAAATCTTAACATTCAAAGAAAACAAACCACTGAATTACCAGGTTTTGCATTTAGACCCGATTATTTTGGACAAAATTTCACCCATTTACAACCAGGATTAGGGTTCGTTTTGGGTATGCAAGATGAAAGCATCAGAAATAAACTTGCGAATAATGGTGGTTTGATGAAAGATACGCGTCAAGCTAATTTCTATAGACAGAACTTTACCCAATCAATTTCTGGAAGTGTTACGGTTGAACCAATAAAAGACCTAAGGGTTAGATTAGATTTCATTAGAAACGAAACAAAAGGAACACAGAGTGTATTCAAATATGACGGCACAAATTGGATGGACCAAGGTTTAACCTCAAATGGAACATATAACATTTCGGGTTGGTTTTTCAATACCCATTTTGTAGATGATATTAATCAAAACGAAAATCATCCAAATCCAATATTTGATGAGTTTTTATCTAACCGCTATACGGTTGCAAACAGATTACAATTAAATAATCCTGTTATTGGAATAACACAAATTGATCCCAAAACAGGATTTCCAATCGGATACAGTAAAAACTCTCAAGAAGTATTAATTGGTGCGTTTTATGCAACCTACAGCAAACTGGATGTTGGTAGAACTTCATTGAGTAATTTAAGTGCATTTCCAAGCATTCCAATGCCGAACTGGAATATTACATACAATGGGTTAACAAAAATTAAAGCACTTTCCAAAATATTCACCAATATAAACTTCAAACATGCATACAACGGCAAGTACTCAGTTGGCGATTACACACAAAACTTGAAATATGATAGAAATGAAACACCTATCATTGGTAAAGATCTAACCCCTCAATACCAAATTGCAAGTGTAACAATTAGTGAGGGATATATGCCATTAATTGGAGTAAATATTACCACTAAAAATAACTGGACAATTGGATTTGATTATAAACGAAGCCGCATATTGAAATTATTTGCAGCGAGTTTCAACCTCACAGAAATGCGTCAAAACGAGTTCCAAATGACAGCGGGATATAGGGTAACTGGCTTAACACTACCTTTCAAACGCAGAGGTAGGAAAATATTCTTACCGAACGATTTTAGATTTGACTTGGCAGTAAGCATTAGCGACAATGTGACCATCATTCGAAAAATTGATGTAAATGTAAATCGCTATACTGCGGGAATGACCAATATTAGAATCACTCCTTCTATCACATATCAAATTAACCAGAAAGTTAATTTTGCACTGCGTTATAACAGGGTAATTATGGATCCTAAAATTGCAACCCAATTTTATACCTCCCTCACGGATTTTGGTTTAGAATTTAGATACACATTCAACTAACTTCCAATGAAAAATGTAATTCTCTCATTTTCGATTTTTTTCATTTCAATCTGCTTTGGTCAGAATGGAATCGCTACAGGAAAATGGAGAACGCATTACACATATAAAGATGCGGTATTTTGTGAAGCCACAAATAATTACGTTTACGCTTCAACAGATCAAGGATTTTGGAGAACAACAAATACGGGTGAAATGACTAAACTACTCCGTACCGATGGATTTCATGGAGGAGAAATTAGCCAACTTTGTTTCAACCAAGCTACAAATACCCTATTTATTGGTTATTTAGATGGAAGTATTGATTTACTCATTAACGACAATAAAATTGTAAATATACCAGGATTTTTTTCCAAATTCTTACAAGGGGATAAACGAATCAATCACGTAACTTTTAACAACCGAGATGCACTGGTATCTACTAACTTTGGTTTGTTAATTGTTGATTTAGATAAAAAAGAAATCAAAGACAGTTACACGTCCATTGGAACAGGTGGTGTTGCAATCCGTGTTTTGTCATCTTGCATTAAAAAAGATTCAATTTATATTTCAACCGTTGATGGAATTTTAGCGGCCGAATATAGCAAAACAGTAAATTTGAATGACTATAACCAATGGCACTATGTATATTCCGGAGTAGAGTGCTATCAATTAACTTCATTTGCCGACAGTATTTTCTTCGAATCAGAATTTCAGGTGAAAACTTATTCTAAGGGAAAAACAACCTCTTTTGATACGAACCGTGTTAATACTGCCCGTATTTTCAGCAATCAATTTGGTTTGCATATTGTTAGGAAAGGAAAAATCACAACACTTAACGGCAATGCCATTACTTATGAAAACATCAATTTGGTGGTTGGTGCTACCCAATTTAAAGATGGTATTTATTGGTTCTGTACCGGAATTGGTCCTGGAGTAATCAAAAAAGATCCAGTAATGGATTATTCCTTTATGCCAAATGGGCCCTCAAATACTTCAATCTTTAAAATGACGAAGGACGGTGATCAAATTTTGTGCACCGGAGGAGGATTGTCAAATACTTTTGGAAATGCATACAACAACTCAGGTTTCTATATTTATAACCAAGAAAGAAGCTGGAAAAGCAATTTAACGTCTCCTTTAAATTCCAACATGTATGATTTCACCTTTGTTTGTCATAGAAAAGCCAATAACACATATTTTGCAGCAACCCATACCAATGGCATACTCATTATTAAAGGTGATGAAATAATTGGCAAATGGGATGAAACAAACACCCCATTAGAAAGAAATCCCGGCGATAATTTTATTAAAATTGGAGGGATTGCAGAGGATTCCAAAAAAAATCTTTGGATCGTGAATTACGGCGCTGCGAATCCATTACTCTGTGTTACCCCATCTGGCAAATGGTACAAATTTGAATTTAATGGCACTACCGATATCAAAGGAGTAAGTGTTGATGCAAGCAATAGAAAATGGTTAATTGTAAATAATGGAATTATCGTTTTTGATGAAGGCAAACTTGACAATACCGCTGATGATAAATCTGCATTTATTTCTCAGAACAATGGATTAATTTCTGGAGATATATTATCCATTGAATGCGACAAAAACGGATATGTTTGGATTGGCACAATACAGGGTTTAAATATCTATACAGGGTCTTCAAATATATTTATGAATCCTAAATTAGATAGGTTTATTGTTGAACAAGATGGTTCAACGGGCTATTTAATGGGCGAAGAAACCATTAAAGACATTTTAGTTGATGGGGGAAACAGAAAATGGTTTGCGACTACAAATGGATTGTTTTTAGTTGATGAGTACGGGCAAAAAGTTTTAAAGCATTATACTTATGAAAACAGCCCATTGCTGTCAAACTCACTGATATGCCTAGGTCAAATTGATGAATCTGGAGAGATATTTGTAGGAACCAACAAAGGAATTGTATCTTATCGAAATGATGCCAATGCGGCATCTGAAAGCTTTGGGGAAATTTTGGTTTACCCTAATCCTGTCCCTCCAAAATACAATGGTCAAATTACAATTGAAGGATTAGCCAATAACGCCGAAATTAGAATTGCTGATGCCCAAGGAAAATTAATTTATCAAACCAAAGCCAATGGCGGCAAAGCCATTTGGAATGGATATCGTTTAGATGGCAGCAGACCAAATAGCGGTGTGTTTTTTGTTTTTGGAATTAATCAGGATGGTTCTGAAACAGCAATGGGTAAATTTATATTTATTCAATAATCAATTCAAGGCCATCATAGGCCAAATCAATTCCATTTGGAAGCCCAGCGCAGACTTCATCATGAAAGCCTATTTGATGGCTCATGTGTGTAAAATACGTATGCTTTGCACCAATTCTCAATGCCAATTGGGTGGCTTGTTCTAAAGTAAAATGAGAAATATGCGTTTCTCTACGCAAAGCATTCAAAACCAGTACATCTAGATTCTGCAATTTTTCTATCTCTGTTTCAGAAATAAAATTCGCATCGGTGATATATGCAAACTTGCCAAAACGAAATCCCAATACTGGTAATTTATAATGCAAAACCTCAATAGGTTCAACGAGCAATTCTGCTATTGAAAAAGGATTATTGTTAATTAAATGAAAATCTATTAACGGAATGCCTGGATATTTAAAATCCGCAAAAATATAATCGTACTGACTTTTGAATGCTTCCAAAACCCTCGCATGACAATAAACTTGCATGTTCTGATTCTGCAAGTAATTGTAGGGTCTGATATCATCTAGCCCCGCTGTATGATCTCTATGTTCGTGGGTAAAAAGAAGTGCATCAATACGGTTGATACCACTGCGAATCATTTGGTAACGAAAATCAGGACCTGCATCAATTACAATGCTCTTACCATTCCATTCAACGTGAATTGAAGCTCTCAAACGTTTGTCCTTTGGGTTTTCACTCAAACAAACGTCGGAAGTGCATCCTATTGGAGGAACGCCTTGCGAAGTACCGGTACCTAAAAATGTTACTTTCATAAAAAAAGGCCGTTTTCCAACGGCCTTAAATATTTTAAATGTTACTCAAATGGCCTTTAAGTTGCATGATAATGCCAACTTCCATGTTGTTCACTTTTTTATCGTCAGAAGCCCAAATACTCAACCAATCGGTAGCGTGAATCACTTCAAACTGGCTCAATAACGATGCATTAGATAGGGGATAATCGTAAATTACATTTCCTAAATCTGTCAATACTTTTTTCAAGAAGTCAAAACGAGCAGCTACCCTGCTATTTTCTTTGCTATTTAAGAAAATGAAATTGGTATCGTGTTTTTCATAATAACTTTCAATCATATTATGATTCGCTTCTGGTAACACGGAAATAAATCCTTCACCTTTGGCATTTTCTTGAATTTGTTGACAAAAACGAATTGCAACCGCTTCATAGTTTTTATCTGTTACCACCACAAATTTATTCGAAATTGTAGGTTGAAACAAAGCATGCATTTCTTTGGCACATTTGATAGCCTGTACAGGGTTGTTAAACATGTTTTTAACTTCTGTAATTGCTGATGTCATGTCTTTACCAGCAACTTCACCCAATATCATTATTAAATTACCTAAAGCAAATCCTAGCGTCATTCTAGGCTGATAACCTTCAGCAATCGTATAATAAGGCAAATTAGTGGTTTGCGCAATGGATAATAATTCACCACCAGCAGCCATACAAATAATATCGCAACCACGGTTTTTAGCATCTTTGTACATGGTTAACGTTTCTTCAGTATTTCCAGAGTAAGAACAAAGAATAACCAATGTTTTGTTGTTTGCATACGCTGGCATATTATAATCAGAGTAAACTTCAACGGGAATTGGCATTTCATTCCAGAAATACAAACGCGCAATTCTGCCACCAATTCCACTTCCTCCTAAACCACCAATAACGATGTTGCTATATTGACTTGCTTTTTTACCATGCGTATGGTAATTATTCAAAACATATTCTAATTGTTCGTGAAAATTCTCTAACGATAATTCGTGGGTAATTGCTGACATATAGCAAAAATACAATTCAAAATTAGACAAAACAAAAACAAATGCACTAAAATAAAAAAAGGCCACATAAAGTGGCCTTTTCTATCAAATTAATATTTTTTTATTGATTCCATTCAAATTTGTAACGGAAATCTTGAATTTTAGCACTCTTATTTAAAACCTCAGTAATTCTGTTTGAAAGATATTGAGGTTGATTCATGAAATCAATTTGATCTGCAGAAGTATATACAGAGTTAGGCACTTGTACATCATCACGTTTGTCCACAAACAATACTGCTGCAACTGATTTAGATGCAAATGGAATTGTAGTAGATTTTACTTTTGATCCAAACGCTGCACCCAAAACTTGTAATTCTTGTCCCATATTAGGAACAAAGTTTTGTCCAAATCTAACACCATCTAAAGAAACAACCATCCCTTTAACTGCAGTAGCCAATTGTTCAGCTGTTTTGGCAGATTTCAAAGCATCAGCCATTTTCGAAGCTGCTTTTTCAGCTTTCATTTTACTTCTCACCAATGGTTCAATTTCTGAACGCACATTATCTAAAGTTGCATAACCAATGTTTTTGATATTTTCTACTTTCACAATAACCTGTTTGTTAGCAAATGCAAAAACCTCAGAAACATCACCCATTTTTCTTTTCTTGTCAAACAACCAGAAAATAATTGAACGAGAATCAGCAGCAGCATCTACACCAACAATTGTTTTTTGATCGGTAGTAAAATCTTTTAATACTCGTGGAACTATACCCATCTTTTCAACTGCTTTATCAAAATCACCTTTGATCGCGTTTTTGAAATTACGAGATTTCTCATCAACCACCTTTACAGTTTTTTGTCCTGCAGAAATTTCAATTTCATTTTGAATAAATTTGATTTTGGTGTAATCCATAGGACCTGTAATTCTAATAATATGGTAACCATATTGGGTTTTTACAATATTTGTTTCACCCGCTTTACCTTGTTTACAGAAAGCACCAAACTCAGGAACATATTTAGAAGGATCTTGATAACCTAAATCACCACCCATTTTGGCAGAACCTTGGTCGGTAGAATACTTACCAGCCAAATCTTCCATTTTTGCACCAGATTTAAGCTGACCAAAAACTTCAATTGCTTTCTTTTGAGCTTGTATAGAATCTTTGATATCTGTACCATCAGGCAATTTACCCGACATTGGAATCAAAATATGACTTGCTCTTACAAATCCCGCAGTATCCGCTTTTTCTCTAATTTTTTGCCAAATATAGAATTTACCTTCTCTGTAAATAGGACCTATTACCATATTTAAAGGGGCATTCCAAACCAAATTTGAAATTTCAGCTGGCGCATCTTCAGGAAGTTGGTTTCTTGAAATATAACCAATTGCACCAACAGTATCAGGTGTGGTTTGAGCTTTCATTCCTGCCGCAGTTGAATTTGCATTGTTGTATGCATATGCAGAATCATCGTGGGTTGGAACAATATCAAACACTACATATTTGATATTTCTAGCTTCTTGAGTGTATTTGTACTTCTCTTTGTATTCATCCAAATAAGCAGATAAATCATCGTCAGATACTTTGATATCTTTATCCGCTATTGAATTAATATCTAAAGATACAATTTTACCAGAAACCGCTTGATTCGCAGAAATATATTCGTATTTCTTCTCAGCTTTGCTTTTGAAACTCGCTTTTGAAATGTAAGTTGAATACCTAACTGACAATTCATTTTCTTTCATTTTACGAACATAATCAGCCAAACGCGCTTTCATTTGTGCGTTCCCTTTGGCTTGACGGAAAATCTGTTCCACTTTCTTTGGATCAAATTGATTGTTCGTTTGGAATGACGGATCTCCTTTGATTGACTCATCTGGATGTAATCCAACCATCATTTCATTATAATCTTCGTCTGATACTTCAATACCTGCCTTGGCAATTTCTGTATACAACAGTCTTCTCTTGGTTAACTCTGTCCAAGCTTTTGTAAATAATTGACCGCGATTTTTTTCAGTAATTTCATAATTAGGATCGTTTTCTTTTTCTGTTTGATAAACTTCTCTAACTACTGCATCCAAATCTTTTTCTCTCACTTTTTCTGAGTTCATGATTGCTACAACATCTGCATCTTCATTACCCCCTCTTACACTGTTTTTACCAGAGATCCAATCTCCAACTACAAACAACACAAGAGCTGCAACGATAACAACTGCTACCCAACCCGAATTTCTTAATTTCTGTATAACTGCCATAATATTTTAATACGTTAATTTTTAAAAGTAGCAAAAATAGGTTTTCGCGCCCGCATTTTCAAGCGTTTTGAAAATCTTTTTACATCTAATCTAACCAAATTGATTTTTTGTAAATTTTACCCTTCCTTCTCACAATAAAAGTATATAATCCATGTCCCAACATAGACTTCCGAATATACATTTCTTTATAATTTATTTTTTGAGGTTCGTCAATTTCAAAAACAGACGACATCACCACCCCATTCACTGATTTAATTTCAAAAGTAAACGAGGTTTCTTGAGGGAAGGAAACCAACACCACCAACGAGTCAGATTTGAAATTCCTATTCACCAACAATATTGGATCTTTGTCTACGGGTGTATTTTTTATTTTCGATTGCCAGTCAATCAATTGTATACAGGGCTTTCGAATATCGTCATCATAAGCAGTTACCGCTGCCATGGCCCTACCTTGAACAATTGATAAGCCCACATAATCTCCCATAAATTCATCTTTCCCAGGCAAAATAATGGGTTCTCCGGTTAATTTTATATTCTTTGAGGGATGTTTTTTGCACAACTCTGCCGAATAAATATCCGCAAAATGTCCTTTTTCACTATTCCTCTTGTCATACCAAATGAGCTTAGGATTTTCCAATTTCTCATTCAAAACGAGATAAGGTGAAAATTGATCTACACCCTCCATTTTGTCGTCATTGACAACAATTGGTCCTTCAAATGATTTGCCGTTATTTCCAGAAAACACGTAATAAATATCAAAATCTCGTGATTCATTTTGACATGCAAACGTTACGTAAATATTGTTGTTTTTATCAGCAACTGAAAAGGGCATTCCATTGGTTCTCACCAGTCCTTTTACTTTTTCAAAATTCCAACCGCCCGGCATGCGGCAAATTGCTTGATCAATTCCCCAAGTCTTTCCTGCATCTGTACTTCTGTCCATCCAAAGTGTGTCGGCCCTCGACCAAACACAAAGTATAGTGCCATCATTTAAAATTGCAGTTGTTACTCCCTCCGATGTATTATCATCGTCTTCAGCCCCACCACTTTTATCACTCACAGTGATCGGATTAGAAAAACTCAATCCTTGGTCGGAACTCTTTGCAAATTTTACTCGGGTAGAATCTTGCTTATTTACACTTCCGTATTTATCAAACTCTGTCCAAGTTAAATAAATATTCCCGTGATGTTTGCTTTTTAATCCCTCATCAATTGAAAACCAGGGTTTATCTTGCATTTTGTTTTTATCGCTTGCTACGCAAGTCGATTCGAACACTTTTCCATCCAAACTTCTTTCAAAGACAATACAATCAAACCAAGTGGGCCATTTTTTCGACTTATTTTTAGCCAAATGGGTAAAATAAATAATGCCATTGTTTGAAAACTTCAAAACAGGATCACCGTAATAACCATAAGGAGTATTGGTATTTACAGATTCCCAACTTTTTCCGGCATCTTGGCTATGAAACAAGTTAGAGGTATTGTAGCCCAACCAAATATCATTTTTATTGGTGGGATTGATTGCAATAGAAGGTTCATTTCCCTCAAGAACAGGATTTCCGAAATGGGTATTCCGAATTTGTCCAAAAACAAAAAGAGGGATAAAAGCCGCAACAATTGCAATGCATTTCATCCCTCAAAAGTATATTAAAAAATTGATTTAACCTTTTCTTGCCGACAACCAACGTTCAGCATCAAGTGCAGCCATACAACCACTACCCGCTGCTGTTACTGCTTGGCGGTAAATTTTATCTTGCGCATCACCTGAACAAAACACACCTTCAACATTGGTGTACGAAGTGCCAGGAACGGTTTTGATATAACCTTGTTCATCCATATCGATGTAAGGTTTAAAAATCTCTGTGTTTGGCGTATGTCCAATTGCTACAAAGAAACCTTTGATCGCAATTTCTCTTAAATCGCCAGTTACATTATTCTTAACACGAACAGCTTCAACACCTTTATCGCCTAAAATTTCATCAGTTTCGGTATTGAACAAAACTTCAATATTTGGCGTATTTAAAACCCTATTCTGCATTGCTTTAGAAGCCCTGAATTCGCTTTTACGCACAATCATGTAAACTTTTGTGCAAATTTTAGAAAGATATGTTGCTTCTTCACATGCTGTGTCGCCAGCACCCACAATGGCAACATCTTGTCCTCTGTAGAAAAATCCATCACAAACAGCACAAGCACTTACACCACTACCGTTCAAACGCATTTCGGAAGGAATACCCAACCATTTTGCAGAAGCCCCTGTTGAAATAATTACTGTTTCAGCTTCAATTTCTTTTACGCCATCAACAATTACTTTTTGAGGACCGCCATTTTTAAATTCTACCGAAGTAACCATTCCAAAACGAACATCAGCACCCAATCTAACAGCTTGTTTTTTAAACAATTCCATCATTTCAGGACCCATGATTCCATCAGGGTAACCTGGGTAGTTTTCTACATCGGTTGTGATGGTCAATTGACCACCAGGTTGAAGTCCCTCATACAAAACAGGCTTCATATCAGCTCTCGCTGCATAAATTGCAGAAGTATACCCAGCAGGGCCACTTCCAATAATTAAACACTCAACTTTTTCTATTGCTTCAGACATAATAACAAATTTAAATTAGATATATAAAATACAGTGTGACAAATGACACATTCTTAGCTCAACGATAATAATTCTCTGTACTTAGGAAGTACCCAGTCAGCATCATCAACAAGGCGTTCAATTTCATCACAGCTTTCTCTGATTTCATCAAACAAACCTTTCACTTTTTTATTGTATAACAAAGCTTTTGCATGGGCGTCGGCCAATTTATTGGCTTTGGCGCGCTCGTTTGTCATTTGATTGTTCAATTCATATGCCTTATTGATATGATTGCTCAATTCAGCAATTATATCCATTTGAGCTTTCACAGAAGATTTGCTCTGTCCAATATTCAATAACGTTTGAACATTGTCGGCCAATCTTTTTTGATACTTAATACCGGCAGGAATTACAAAGTTCTGAACCAATTCATTCAATACACGTCCTTCAATTTGAATTCTCAAGTTAAACGACTCATATCTAATTTCAGTTCTCGCCTCTAATTCTTTGTGGCTATAAATTCCGTTTTTCACAAATACATCAACACTGCTTGGCGACATATAAAATGCCAAAGCTTCAGCCGTGTTTTTCACGTTATTCAATCCACGCTTTTTCGCTTCTTTCACCCACTCATCGCCATAACCGTTACCACCAAACAAAATGCGTTTGCTGCTGGTTAATTCTTCACGAAGCACTTGTTTGATGATTTCTTCTTTTGCAACACCTTTAGATGCTTTAATTTTTGCATCCACTTTGTTTTTGAATTTTACCAATTGATCGGCAACAATGGTATTTAATACAACCATAGGACTTGCGCAATTGTCACTACTTCCTACGGCTCTAAATTCAAACTTATTGCCTGTAAATGCAAATGGAGAAGTTCTATTACGGTCGGTATTATCAATTAAAATTTCAGGAATATTTGGTACTTGAATTGCTCCACCTTTGTTATCGGCTCCTTTTGAAGATGTTTGATTGCTTTCGAAATCATTCAAAACATGCTCCAAGGTATCACCAACAAATACAGACATAATAGCTGGAGGTGCTTCGTTCGCACCCAAACGGTGATCGTTACCTGCAGTTGCAATACTTGCTCTCATCAAATCGGCATGATCATGAACCGCTTTAATTACATTGATAAAGAATGTTAAAAATTGCAAGTTTTGTGCAGGGGTATGTCCAGGTGACAACAAGTTAACACCTGTGTTTGTTACCAAACTCCAGTTGTTATGCTTACCACTTCCGTTGATGCCTTTGAAAGGTTTTTCGTGTAACAATACTTTTAATCCGTGATCTTGAGCAACTGCTTCCATCACATCCATCAATAAAGTATTGTGATCAACGGCCAAGTTTAACGATTCAAACTGAGGAGCACACTCAAATTGCCCAGGAGCAACTTCATTGTGACGGGTTCTCAAAGGAATTCCCAATTGATGTGCTTTTTCCTCAAAATCAACCATAAATGCTTGAACATCTGTTGGAATAGACCCAAAGTAATGATCTTCTAATTGCTGACCTTTTGCTGGCGTATGACCAATTAATGTTCTTCCTGCGTACATCAAATCGGGACGCATTTTGAATAAATCTTCGCGAACCAAGAAATACTCTTGCTCAACACCAAGACTCACAGAACAATCATTTACTTTTTCATCGAAATATTTGCAAACATCGGTTGCTGCTTTGCGCACAAATGCCAAAGTTTTTAACAATGGTGCTTTATAATCAAGGGCTTCACCAGTATATGATACGAAAATTGTAGGTATACAAAGTGTTCTAGAATTCGCTTTTTCTATAATAAAAGCTGGTGAACTCGGATCCCAAACTGAATATCCTCTTGCTTCAAAAGTATTGCGAATTCCTCCGTTAGGAAATGAACTTGCATCTGGCTCTTGCTGTGTTAATGATTTCCCTGAGAACACTTCAATTCCAGTATCAATTCCAGTTGGCTCGAAGAAACTATCATGCTTTTCAGCTGTAGTACCTCTTAATGGTTGAAACCAGTGGGTATAGTGGGTTGCACCCATGTCTAATGCCCAATTTTTCATTCCTTCTGCTACACCATCAGACATTTCACGGCTAACCGCCAGTCCTTCGTTAATTGCTTTTTCAATGGCTTTCTGAGACGCAGCACTTAAATACTGTTTTTGTGCTCTTGGGCCAAAAACCATTTCTCCAAAATACGACGAAATGCCGTTTTCTGGCAAAATAGTTGTTGTTACAGTTTCTTCTTTCGGAGTGGCTTTTTCGGTAGATGATTTTTTGGTAGGCATTTTTCTTTCTGAAATGATTAATTATTAGATGGTGCAAATTTAGTTTGTTCTTTCTTTAAATGTATCATTGATTAATAAATATTTCATCAACAATTGTCAATACGACACTTATTGTGGCGAACCACACATTTTTAGGCAATTTTCAAAACAATTTCAACAATTCTTGCACACTTTTAAAAATTATCCCCATTTTAACAACGTAACTCTTTAAATTCGCCCAATATTTTAAATCATGGGTCACTCCCGCATAGACAAACTCTCAGCAGCCGGCTTATTGATCACGTTGGGGATCATATACGGCGACATCGGAACATCTCCGCTCTACGTTATGAATGCCATTGTTGGCAGCAAGGTAATTTCTGAAACCCTTGTTTTAGGTGGTATCAGTGCTGTGTTTTGGACACTCACTATTCAAACCACACTAAAATATGTGCTCCTTACACTACAAGCCGACAACAAAGGTGAGGGTGGTATTTTTTCATTGTTTAGCTTATTACGTCGTCGTTTTCCTTATTTGGTGGTCGGAACCATGGTAGGTGGTGCTATGCTCCTCGCCGATGGGATAATTACACCTCCAATTTCTGTGGCTTCGGCTATTGAGGGACTTAGGTTCATCAATCCTACCAATGGGTATCACATAGATTTACGAGACATTCAAACTGTTCCAATTGTAATCGCAATTATTGTAATGATATTCCTGTTCCAAAGAGCGGGAACAACTGCAGTTGGAAAGTTCTTTGGACCCATCATGCTCGTTTGGTTTGGCATGCTTGCAGTACTAGGTGGATCGCAAATTATTCATCACCCCGAAGTATTAAAAGCATTAAATCCAATTTGGGTTTACCGCTTTATTTCCTCAAGTCCAAATGCGTTCCTTCTATTAGGTGCAGTTTTCCTTTGCACAACAGGTGCAGAAGCATTGTATTCCGATTTGGGACATTGTGGCAAAAAGAACATTCAATATTCTTGGATTTTTGTAAAAATATGTTTGTTGGCGAACTATTTTGGTCAAGGTGCTTATTTAATGAAACATGTTGGTGAAACACTGGGTGAAACCCGCGTATTTTATTCCACAATGCCAGATTGGTTCCTTCCAATTGGAATTTCAATTGCAACCATGGCTGCAATTATTGCATCTCAAGCCTTAATCAGTGGTTCTTTCACTTTGGTATCAGAAGCCATTCGATTGCATTTCTTCCCTAAATTTACTGTAAAATTCCCTACTGCTGTTAAAGGACAAATTTATATCCCTACTGTCAATACCGCATTGTTGGCTGGATGTATTTGTATCGTATTAATATTCAAAGAATCGGCGGCAATGGAAGCTGCTTATGGTTTGGCAATTACTGTTACCATGTTAATGACAAGTATTTTGTTGTTCTATTACTTGAAAACAAGACGTTGGAACATTGTAGTTATTTGGATCATTATGCTTGTGTTTTTTGCAGTTGAATCTGCTTTCTTAATGGCAAACTTGTCTAAATTTATGGAAGGTGGTTTTGTAACTTTATTAATTGGTGCTGGTATTATTTTGGTTATGTATGTCAGCTTTAGAGGTGGTCAAATCAAACAAAAAATGGTAATGACAGAAAAACTAACAAACTACAGAGATAAATTGCGTTCTCTCAGTCAGGATACAACTTTACCAAAATTTGCTACCCATTTGATTTACCTGTCAAAAGCAAAAATGGATGACGAAGTAGAATCTCCATTGATCTATTCTATACTTCACAAACGTCCCAAAAGAGCCGATTTCTATTGGTTTATCAATGTCGATTTAACCGATGAACCATACACAATGGAATACAAAGTAAACGTCATTGAAAAGAATGACATCTATAAGGTACGTTTCAGACTTGGATTCCGTGTACAACAAAAAATTAGTCTTTATTTAAAAATGGTAATCACCGAGATGATTGAAAATAAAGAAATTGATTTGGATCCTTATTATCATGGATTCATTGACAAACACAGCATTGGCGATTTCCGTTTCGTTCTTGTAGAAGAAGAAATGAGTACCGAAAATGAATTGCCATTGTTCGACAATCTTATTATGGATGGATACGAAAAAATGAAGTTTTTGGCGGGTCGTCCTGAAAAATGGTTCGGACTCGATGGCAGTATGGTTACCAAAGAATTGGTTCCAGTTGTTATTGCGCCAAGAACCGATGTATCACTCAAAAGAATTCGTTAACATGAATAAAAAATCGCTTTTTCTTTCTCTTCTATTTTGGGGGACATGTGCAGTTTCAAATGCTCAAAACATTGCATTTGACGATATTTTTAACAACAAAGCACTTAGGCCAAAGCCAGCAAACATCGGACAATTTTCAAACGATGGTAAGTTTTTAATCAGCACCAAAACGGCAAAAGCCGGCGACAAAACTACATGGTGGGTCATTCTCCAAAACCCTGCTAACCCTTCTGATTCTATTAAAACTTTGTTCCATTCTGCGTGGTTTGAAAAAACTCTAACTGAAGGGTCAACTACTTTTTCATCTGATGAAAAATTTATGTTGGTTGAAACCAATCCCCAAAAGATTTACCGTCACAGTTCTTCAGTAAATGCCTATGTGGTAGATATTCAAAACAAGAAAATTATTGATATTCCGGGAAGATTTAGATACCCTACATTGAGTCCCAATAACAAAAACGTAGCCTATGTAAAAGACAACAATATGTTTGTTTTTGATTTGGCTACAGGGAAAGAAAATCAAATTACCACAGATGGCAAGAACAATGAAATTATCAATGGTGCTGTGGATTGGGTTTACGAAGAAGAATTTTCAATGAGTGTTGGATTCCAATGGAGTCCTTCAGGAAACTATTTGGCCTATTACCGTTTTGACGAATCAAAGGTGAAGGAATTTTCCATGGATATATTTCAAGGTCTTTATCCCTCACAAGAAAAATGGAAATATCCAAAAGCAGGAGAAGCCAATTCTCAAGTTGACGTTTACATTTACGATTTGGCTAAAAACAAAAAAGTTGCGGCAAATGTTGAAAGTCAAAGAGACCAATACATTCCTAGAATTCAATGGACACAAACCGACAACCAATTAAGTATTCAAAGGTTAAACAGATTGCAAAACCGTTGGGAACTATTGTTCTGTAACCCAGCTAATGGAAATTGTAAACTCATTTTAGAAGAAACCGATGCTGCATATGTAGACATCACCGATAATTTAATGTATTTACCAAACTCAACGCAGTTTTTGTATACATCTGAGAAATCTGGATTTAATCATTTGTATATGTTTGATTATACGACCAACAAAAGTATCCAAATAACAAGTGGCAATTGGCAAATCAATAAAATATGTGGATACAATCCATTAACCAATAGCGTTTATTATACATCTACTGAATTTTCAACCATTCAAGACAACTTATGGAAAGTTTCTATAGCAAGCAAAAGACGCAGCATGTTTGCAAGTG
This sequence comes from Flavobacteriales bacterium, assembly GCA_947450405.1. Lineage (GTDB taxonomy): Bacteria > Bacteroidota > Bacteroidia > NS11-12g > UBA955 > VMCP01. The sequence continues at coordinate 109 of CANFVI010000004.1, read as the reverse complement.
GCTTGGGAAATACTTCTGTAATCATGAGCAATAACGCCTCTTGGTATTATGTAATTCAATCAAATTTTTCTGAAAATCCAATGTCAAAAACTTCTTTGGTTGATGGTTC
>CANFVI010000003.1 GCA_947450405.1 Flavobacteriales bacterium | reverse complement strand
TTTGTCATTCTCCCTTTAGAGAAGAAACCCATCACTTTACTTTTCATTTTGTGTTTTAGTTTCGTTTATAGGTATTATTGTGAATTGCAAAAATAAAGATTACATCCGAAAATGCAAGTCTTTTGATATTTTCTTATTATTTAAACGTGTTTTTTATTTGTTTATTGTATGTGGATAATAAATTAATCGTTAACCGGAGAACGTTTCATCCAACGAGGGTGACGATAAATTTTTGGTGGTCGTGGAGGTAACTCAAACGTAAAGCAATAGTTTACTTGTAGTTCGTGAGTCCCGTAACTGGTAGTACGTATATACGAAGTAGTCAAATCGTATGAGTAACCAACTCTTAATTTCTGTCTAGAATTTGCGCCACCATTCAATAATGGAGGATAATATCCCAACATAAAACTAATTGCATCTACACCTACACCATAAGTTCTGAAGTTTAAACCACCAGCATAAAGATCGTTGTAAGTAACCATTCCTTGCAAATCTAATTCCGGTTTTACAAAACCACCATTCTCTCCCACTACTGTTTTAACTAACATACTAGGTTCAATTGTTAAAGAAGGATTACCAAGGAAATTATCTTGCTTATAACCAGCTACCATATATATATGTCTAGCAGTTGATATTTTGATGGCTCCACCTGTGCCATAAGCAAAAGTTTGAGGCATCATGTGCGTCATGCTTAAACCAGCAAACAAACCGTTGAATATGTTCGGGTTAGAGTAATAGAACCCTGCACCAAAAGTTGTCTTGGTATCACTTGACATATCGGTTGGGATATTAGGATCATTTTGATCGTGGTAACGCAATCCTTTTCCGTCAAGAGATTTTGTTAATGAAGTTACTTCAAATCCAAGTCTATATGATACACCATCAGCCGTTGTGTATGCACCAGATAGTCCTCCTCTGAAAAAAGTATTGTCTTCATATGCTATTTTGTCTTTTATAAAAGAAGCGAAAACACCACCAATATTTAATTTTCCCGCGGCAGTAGGAATAGAAATTGGAGCACTAAATGCCAATCCTGTAGTTTTAGGAGCAATATTTTGCGGCAGATTATCGCCAATAGGCATTCCACTTTGTGTTTTTAATAATTTGGTTTGATCTTCATAACCTAACCATTGTTGATGCGTAATTGCATTCAAACAATATTGATTAGACGCCCCAGCATAAGCGGGATTGTACATCAACTTATTGTAGGTAAAATGCGTATAGGATGGATCTTGCTGCGCCCTCAAATCAGAGCCTCCAAGCAATCCCAATACGGCAATCCAGAGTAGTTTTTTTCTCATTAGGTAACGGCTGTTTTCTAACACTTAAAAACAAAGATGCATTAAATACAACAATTAAGCAACTATTTTTTTAAAATCTATTTAAAATGCACTTCAATATATGTGCATATCCATTTTAATAAACGTGGATAATATGGTGGTAAATAATCTCGCTGTCTAATAAATAATTCACAATATTTGTAGCATTAATTGTACAAACATGCCACATATATTAGTAGTAGATGACGAAGCTCCTATCAGGGAAACATTGAAGGAAATTCTTGAATATGAACAATTTGAAGTAACATTAGCTGATAACGGAGACCGTGCTTGGCATCTTATTCAGAAGAACGATTACGATGTAATTCTTTGCGATGTTAAAATGCCTGGCATTGATGGTATGGAATTGTTGGAAAAAGTTCAAGCATATAAACCTGAAACTCCAATGGTAATGATTTCTGGTCATGGAAATGTAGAAATGGCCATCGATAGTACTAAAAAAGGGGCCTATGATTTTATAACCAAACCACCAGATTTAAATAGATTACTTATTACGCTTAGAAATGCCATTGACCGAAACAACTTGGTTTCTGAAACGAAAGTTTTAAAAAGAAAGGTTGCCAAAACATTTGACATTATAGGCGAAACACCAGCAATTGCTAAAATTAAAGATACAATTGATAAAGTAGCTCCAACTGAAGCCCGCGTTTTAATAACAGGTGAAAATGGAACTGGAAAAGAATTGGTTGCGCGTTGGGTACACGAACGATCAACACGCGCAGCAATGCCATTAATTGAAGTTAACTGCGCTTCAATTCCAACTGAATTAATTGAAAGTGAACTATTTGGACATGAAAAAGGCAGTTTTACTTCAGCTATCAAACAGAGAATTGGTAAATTTGAGCAAGCACATGGTGGAACCCTTTTCCTTGATGAAATTGGTGACATGTCAATGGCGGCTCAAGCTAAAGTTCTTCGTGCTATTCAAGAAGGTAAAATTACCCGAGTTGGTGGCGATAAAGAAATAAAAGTAAACGTGCGCGTTGTTGCGGCAACAAATAAAAATCTTGACGAAGAAATAGAAAAAGGAAATTTTAGAATGGATTTGTACCACCGTTTATCGGTTATCCTAATTCATGTTCCTACTTTAAATGAAAGAACTGAAGACATTCCTTTAATTGCCGATAAATTTTTGGCAGAAATTTGCAATGAAAATTCAATGACCCTAAAGAAATTTACACCAGACGGATATCGTGCCTTACAAGAAGTAAATTGGTCAGGGAACATTAGAGAACTTCGCAACGTGATTGAACGATTAGTAATTCTTTGCGATGACAATATAACCGGCGACAACGTATACATGTATAGCAATCCAGCTCAACGTGGCGCAGATCCATTTGGTGTTGTAGATGACTATAAAACCCTGCAAGAATTTAGAGATTGGGCCGAAAAAGTTTTCATTGAAAGGAAATTGGTTCAGAATTCTTGGAATGTTGCAAAAACTGCCATTGAAATTGATATTCAGCGCAGTCACCTTTACAACAAAATTGAAAAGTATAGCCTAAAACGTCGTTAAAATGATTGCCGAAATAGGAACAGATATTCCTAAATCGATCGATATTCTTCGCAATGGAGGTTTGGTTGCAATTCCAACGGAAACGGTTTATGGCCTCGCTGCGAATGGTTTAGATGAAATTGCTGTTGCCTCAATTTTTGCAGCTAAAAATCGACCCTTTTTTGATCCCTTGATTCTGCATATTGGAAACCCCAATATGTTGAATCAACTGGTGTCGAATGTCCCTCAAAATGCAAAAAAATTAATGGATGTGTTTTGGCCAGGGCCACTCACTTTTGTTTTGCCTAAAACGACAAAAGTTCCCGATATAGTAACAGCCGGACAAGCAAGTGTAGCTGTAAGAATGCCAAACCACCAAACCACGCTAAATTTATTAAATCAAATTGACTTCCCTCTTGCCGCGCCTAGTGCAAATCCTTTTGGTTACGTTAGTCCCACTTCAGCGAATCATGTTTTTGATCAATTGGGCAATGACATAGATTATATTTTAGATGGAGGAAATTGTACCGTTGGATTAGAAAGCACCATTATTTCATTTATGGATGATAATAATCCTTCTATTTTAAGATTGGGTGGAATTACAAAAGCAGAAATTGAAGCGATTATTGGCATTGTAAGTGAAAACATTCATCAAAATAGCAATCCATCGGCGCCGGGACAACTGGATCAACATTATTCACCATTTTGTAAATTAAAAGAATTAAAAAACGCCGATGTTCAGAATTTGCAAAATTCAACAATCTTGTTTTATTCGCCAGAATCAAAAATTTGCAGACAATTAATCAATCAAAAAGAAATATTGAATTTTCAGGCGCTTTATTTTACGGAAAACAATACTGAAACGCAGGCTGCCGCTAATTTATTTTCAATTTTGAGGGATTTAGATTCAAAAGGTCTTACAGAGGTTTATTTTGAATGGGCACCAAATGAAGGTTTGGGATTTGCTATAAACGACCGCCTGACAAGGGCCATGGCAAAAAGAGATTAAATCTCTTCGTCTTCAATAAACGAAAGTGTATTGTCTAGCAACATCCAAAAATCCTTATTTACGTCCTGTAATCCATTAATTGGATGAGAAACTCCAAAAGTGTGATTCCCATTTTCTACAGTATATAAAATACTATGCGCGCATGCTTTGTAAATTTTTTCAGCAGCTGAATAGCCAACAGATTCATCAAGTTTACCATGACAAACCAACAATGGTTTTGTTAATGAATGCGCAGCAGCAATGATATCATATTTTTGTTTGTTGTCTATATAATCTTGCCAAATAAAATAATTCAATGGCATTTGTTGTTTGGTTCTAGAATTTTCAATCAAGACAACATTGTTTTTCTTCCAATCGTTTTTATTGATAGATTGAAATAAATGTTCATATGAATCAATTGCCGCCCAAGTAACCAATTTCTTAACATAATCGGGAAATAAATTAGCGAAAATCAGCACATTGCCTCCGCCCCTACTGTGTCCAAGCCAAGATATAGATTCGGGATTAAAGCCATAAAGTTCTACCCCCTCATTCACGATCCAAAGCGCCAAAGACTCCATGTCGCGCAACTCCTGACCAATTGTATTATCGGCAAATGATTCTAAATCGTCAAAATCTTTGGCAATTACGCCATTGTGAGAATAATTAAAGGTAATTAGGGCTAAATTTTCTGTTACTAAAAATTGTTCAATATGCGGAACAAATCCCCAATCTTTGAAACCTTTAAAACCATGGCAGAAAACCAAAGTTGATAATTTTTCTGTACCTGGTATTTCCGGTAAAAACAAATCGACGGCCAAAGAATGACCGTCGATAGTTTGGATCTGAAAAGAAATTTTTCTATTCACTGTGGTGCCCAGGACCGGAGTCGAACCGGTACGAGTGTTAGCTCACAGGTGTTTGAGACCAGCGCGTCTACCAATTCCGCCACCTGGGCATTAAAAATTCTAAATTGTTTTTCAGAACGGGACTGCAAAGATAACATTAAATTTTAATTTTACAAATCAAAATTAGAAGATTTCTTCTCCCATTCTACTATTTCTAGGCTGGTTAATTGTCCCTCAATAATTTGAAAACGAATTGCAGTTCTCACCAAATGAAATCCATGTAATCCGCATGCTCCAGGATTCATGTACATTAAATTTAACTGCTTGTCCTTTTTAACTGAAAGCATATGAGAATGGCCACAAATAAAAACATCAGGAGGATTTTGCATTAACATTGGAAGGATTTTGGGGTTGTATTTCCCTGGCCTTCCCCCAATATGTGTCATCCAAAATTTAAGTCCATCTATGGTAAATCGATTATGCAATGAATACCATCTTTTTACATCGGTGCCGTCTACATTTCCAAATACGCCTCGAATTGGCTTTCCCAATTTAAAAATCTCATTGTGCAAAGCCAAATTTAACCAATCACCGGCATGCCAAACCTCATCGGCCCATTCAACATGTTTAAGAATGCCTTTGTCCCAATAACCGTGATTATCGCTTAGTAATAAAATTTTCAACTTTAGGAAATTTAACTATGAAACATACCAAGCCCAAGGCGGTCAATATTGCCATTAAAGGATATGCTGGCAATAAATAACGGGCACATCCCACGGGTCCGGCTAAAAACGCCAATAACAAAACGATAAATGTAAATAATTTAATCTGAAAATAACGAAATAAATGAACGATACCTACGAGTGCAAAAGAAAACTTTATGAGCTGAATCAAAAATAAAATGATCATGTAAGCATATTGCCAATTTGGGATTTTTGAGGGACTGTTGCCGTCGTTTACACCCAATATACCTGAGGATTTCTTCCAATTCAAAAAAACCATGGCGTCATATCTTCCGGGATCTAAAAACATAGCAACCATTCCTTTGGCGTGAATGTAAAAATAACCTCCCAAATTATTGGAAATTGAATTATTGGTTAAACTATCCATGTATTTTTTTTGAAGGACCATATTTGTCCCATAATTCAATAATTGTTGATGCTCAGACTCGTACATACTTTCTACAGCGGCAGGGTCTTTTGTTTGAAAGTTAAGGAGCATTTTTCTGTTATAATCGTATGGATTCGATGTTGTTATTGAAGAGTAAGTAAATATTTTATATGTCTTAAAATTAAAAAAGCTACAACTGAGAATGATAATTATTGGTAAAATATCGAAGAATGACAACTTGTATTTCTTAAAAACTGCCAAAATAAATGGCAATATCAAGAAAACTATAAAAACCGGTTTTAAGAGAATTAATAAAATTATAAAAATAGGAATTATTTTGTATTTTTCTTCAAGATAAAATACAACCAGCCATAAAAGCAATACTTGACTCCAAATATCGGGCATAATAAATCCTGTATAAAAAAATTGCAAGGGATATGTGATTAAGCATATCATTGACAATTCAAATAATTTATTATGGAATTGGAAGTGTTTTGCGAATCTGAATAATCCGAGAGGGACGGTCAAACTCAACACAAATTGAGCGACTAGAATGATTGGCCAATGAAAATTAGAAATTCGCCAAACAATTGGAAATAAAATTGTGCGTCTCATTGGTTCCAAGAAACGATCTATGTGAGCATTTTCTGAGGTCCAATTTTGAAATAAGTAAACTGCTGACTTTTTATATTCAAAATAATCTACCAGTACAGCAAAAGAATAAAATTGCTTTACCACTGCAAAAATGGTTAAAAGCACATATATTTTCACCCATGTGTACTTCCAAATTATTTTCATCCATTAAACCATTGCAATACGGTTATAAAGATAATATTAAATAGAAACAATGCAATTTTCACTTCAAAAGTGGTTACAAAATACACACAAAATGAAAGCAACAGGGTAATTAGGGGTAAACCGATATGTTCAAATGAAAGTAACAATCTACTCTCTAATGGATTTTTAATAGAATTATATTCTGGCATTTTAGCATACAAATAACCCCTTACTTCATGTTTGTACGGTGAAAAATAAATAATCACAGAATCGCCAACTGAAAGTTGAAAATAATCTTTTTGGGTTATTTTGAGTTGATATAATTCAGCATTGACAACTTTTTTATTATCAATTGGTTGAACAAAAACCGAGAAAAAAGTTTCATTGTTTACTGTGAGTTTGGTGGTGCTTTCAGGCAAAACAACTTCCTGCACAACCTTATATAAAACGGCTTGTTTAGGCATAAACTCTACCATAGAATGATAGGCCGAAACACAAATAAATAAAATTGAAAAGGCTTTAGCCAATTTTGTTAGATTTTGTTCCATCATTGAATTGGCTTAAAATAAAGATTGAATACTGAAATATTAAATTTCAGTATTCATATCCCACTGTTCAAGGTAGTCTGCAACTTTACGCACAAACATTCCACCCAATCCACCATCTACAACCCTGTGGTCATAACTGTGGCTTAAATACATCATATGTCTAATTGCAATTACATCGCCGTATTCGGTTTCGATTACCGCTGGTTTCTTGCGAATAGCACCAACCGCCATAATCGCAACTTGAGGTTGATTAATTACAGGAGTTCCCATTACATTTCCAAAAGAGCCTACATTTGTTACAGTGTAAGTACCACCTTGAATTTCATCTGGAGTTAATTTGTTAATTCTAGCACGGGCAGCCAAATCATTTACTGTTCTAGTGATGCCTAACAAATTCATTGTATCTGCATTTTTAATTACAGGAACTATCAAATTACCATTTGCTTGAGCTACAGCCATTCCCACATTCACATTTTTCTTTTTAATGATTTTATCACCATCAATAGAAACATTAATCATTGGAAAGTCTTTTATAGCTTTTGCAATTGCTTGAATAAATATTGGCGTGAATGTAATATTCTCACCTTCTCTTTTCTTGAAGGAATCTTTAACTCTATTTCTCCAATTTACCAAATTGGTAACATCGGCTTCAACAAAACTTGTAACGTGTGGACTTACTCTCTTGCTCATCACCATGTGATCGGCAATAAGTTTGCGCACGCGATCCATTTCAATGATTTCATCACCGGCATTGATTGAAATAGCAGGCTTAGATTCAACTTTTGCTGTTTCAGTAGAAACGGCGGCAGTTGGTTGAGCCACTTGCGTATTGACAACTGGTGCTGGAGCGCTAGCAACAGGTGCAGCTGCAATTGGATTGTTAACAAAGTTTAATATATCGCTTTTTGTAACTCTGCCGTCTTTTCCAGTACCAGGAATAGTTTCCAATGTAGACATAGATATGCCTTCGGCACGGGCAATATTCAATACCAATGGAGAATAAAATCTTCCCCCATCAGAATTTACCATTTGCGTTACATGATTTTGAGCGATTTGAGAAATTTCGTTTTCAATGGTTTGAGCCATTGCAACAGGCGATACAATTGTTTCGGCAACAACTGGCGTTGGAGTAGATACCGGAGCTGAAGCGCCCGCTGATGCATCGGCATCAATATAGGCAACAGGTTCTCCTACCTTCACTACGTCGCCATCCTTGTATAATTGTTTTACAAGAATTCCAGCTTCAGTGCTAGGAATTTCACTATCCACTTTATCGGTTGCAATTTCAACTAGGGGTTCGTCTTTTTCGACTTTTTCACCTACGTTTTTCAACCAGCGAATTACAGTTGCTTCTGCAATACTCTCGCCCATTTTGGGCATAAGAATTGGTTTTTCTGCCATAATTATTTAATCTGCAAATTTCGTCTTTTTTTATGTCTTGGACAAATTAAAAACATGAACTACGAAAATTAACTACTTAAGAATCTTCTTCATCTATGTTATCTTCAATCATACCAATGAATTTCATCAAATCTAAAACTTCTTGTTGTTTGTCAAATTGATGTTGTTCGCTGTATGCAAAATGCAAATTCCTAAGTATTCTTTTGAAAATTTCAATTGAAGTACATGGCCAATAAAAATGTTCTTGCTTTTGAACATGTATTACTTTTAAAAATGCATCGATGCTTTCTCTATTGAAAATTTGACCCTTGCTAAACGGATTAAAGTAGAATACAACTTCGTCTACCTCATTTACATCCAATTTCTTACCTGTTTTTATTCCCAAATCCTCAACTCCCTTTTTCATTTTACAATAAGCCACTACAAAATGTTGTGGCAAATTCACGCCAAAAACAGGAATCCCCAAATCTTGAGCAATTGCTTGATATAAGATAGCCAAACTGATTGGATTACCCAATTTTGTTTCTAAAACACGAGGTAAAATTGAATTATCTGGTGAATGATAATTATTATGATTTCCTTTAAAACCGTATTTTTCAAAGAAAACATGATTTAAAATAGCAATTTGATCAATTGGATTTTGCACAGACGACAACATAACCCAAGCATCAATTTTAAATTGATTTAATTGTTGGCGTGCTAATTCTATTTTTAATCCCGGATATTGAATTCTGCTGGCCAAAACCCAGCCATCTAATGCTGAAGGATTGTCTGATTCCATCCAATCCATCACATCTTGAAATAAAATTTGTTGTTGAATTTTTTTTACAATTTCTTCAATTTTAGAATTCAACATAGGAAATTCATTCTGTAACCAAATTTCTTCTAATTCGGTAACCGCGGCCTTTCCTACCTCCAAGAATTTACTTTCTACAATGTCTACTACTTCTTGATCCGTATCATCAAGAAGTAGAATCATAGCCCGCAATTGATTCTTGGTTATCACCTATTATTTTTTCTTTGCAGTAGTTTTTGCACTCTTCGCTTTCGCTGCAGTTTTTGGTTTTGCCGCAGCAGATTTCGTTTTGGTTGCGACTTTTCCTTTAGCAGGTGCCGGAGCTTGATTTTTGATTATTTCAATTACTTGCTCATAAGTCATTTGCTCGGGTTCAACATTTGCCGGGATTTTCACATTGTCCTTGCCAAATTTTATATATGCACCATAACGGCCATTTAATACTTGAATATTGGCATCTTGTTCAAATGACTTAATTACCTTACTCGCTTCACTTTTTGCTTTAGCTTCACACAATTCAATTGCTCTTTCAAGGGAAATGGTATAAGGATCATCCGCCTTTGCCAATGACACAAACAAATCACCAAATTTGATATATGGTCCAAATCTACCTTTGTTTACAGATAAAACACTGTCATTATAATTTCCAATATCACGAGGCAATTGAGGGCGACTATAATAATCATCCAAAAAGGCGATTACATGTTCATTTGAAAACTCTAACACATTTGTGTCGCTTGGTAGACTAATGAATTTACCATCAAGTTTGACATAAGGTCCATAGCGTCCTTTCCCAACAGAAACAGGTTGTCCTTTGTAGGTCATTTCTTGTTTCGCCAAACTGAATAACTTTAAAGCTTCTTCAAGGTTTATTTGCTCTAAACTTTGGTTGGGTAGCAAGCTTGCAAAAACTGGCGTTTCTGTATCGTCTTTGGAACCTAATTGAACCAAAGCACCATATCTGCCCATTCTCACCAAAACATCGAAACCAGTTTCAGGATCCTTTCCTAAAATACGCTCACCGGTTGCTCTTTGTCCTGTTTCAGAAGTTTTTATTACACTTTCAGAGAAAGGACTATAAAAGTCAGAAATCATAGATTGCCAACCTTTTAAACCTTTGGCAATTTCGTCAAATTCTTTTTCAACTGAAGCGGTAAATCCATAATCCATAACTTCATGAAAGTTTTCAGATAAAAAATCTGTTACAATCATTCCGATATCGGTTGGGAATAATTTATTCTTTTCGAAACCGAATTTCTCTTCTATTGATTTGCGTTCAATTTGATTATTTACCAAAACCAACTGAATAATATTTCTTTTTGAACCTTCGCGAGATTCAGAAACAACATACCCTCTTTTTTGAACGGTTTGAATGGTTGGAGCGTAGGTTGATGGTCTACCTATACCTAATTCTTCTAACTTCTTTACTAAAGATGCTTCAGTATATCTAGGTGCACTTTTAGCAAACTTTTCAGTAGCTTGAATTTCATTCGTATTTAACGCTTCATTTAAAGCAACTGCTGGCAATACTGATTCATCGTTCTCTTCATCTTCGTCGTCGGTACTTTCTAAATACACTTTTAAAAACCCCTCAAATTTGATGATTTCACCTTCAACTTTAAACAATTCGCCATTTTTATTATTAGAAATGGTAATAATGGTTTTTTCCAATTCCGCGCGCGACATTTGAGAGGCGATGGCTCGTTTCCAGATTAACTCATATAATCTTTTTTGTTGTGGATCTGCACCTGAATTTCTATTATTAAAGTATGTAGGACGAATTGCTTCGTGCGCTTCTTGTGCATTTTCACTTTTGGTACTAAATTTTCGTGTTTGCGAAAATTCTTCACCGTATTCTTTTAAAATCTCTTCTTTGGCTCCATTAATTGCTGTTAAACTCAAATTAACTGAATCTGTTCTCATATAGGATATGTGACCATTTTCATATAATTTCTGGGCAATTTGCATGGTTCTAGTTACATCATAACCCAACTTTCTAGAAGCTTCTTGTTGCAATGTAGAAGTAGTAAACGGTGGTGCAGGATTTCTAAAAGTTGGTTTTACTTCTAAATTTTCAACTTTAAAATCAGCCCCTTTGATGCTTTCTAAAAATGCGCTTGCCTCGGCTTCCGTTTTGAAACGTTTTGTCAGTTCAGCTTTTAAAGATTTACCCGCACTGTTTTTAAATATTGCAGTAATGCGATATTCACTGTTACTTGTAAAATCATTTATTTCTCTTTCACGCTCAACCACCAATCTAACGGCTACTGATTGAACCCTACCCGCACTCAACCCCGGTTTCACTTTTTTCCATAAAACAGGAGAAAGTTCAAAACCTACCAATCTATCTAGAACCCTTCTTGCCTGTTGTGCATCCACCAAATAGTTGTCTATACTTCTAGGATTTGCAACGGCATTTAAAATTGCATGTTTGGTAATCTCGTTAAAAACAATACGTTTCGTATTCGATGTGTTTAGTTTTAGTTCATCGAAAAGGTGCCAACTAATTGCTTCTCCTTCTCGATCTTCGTCCGTTGCTAACCAAATTACCTCTGCCGAAGAAACAAGTTTTTTGAGTTCCTTAACCAATGCTTTTTTGTCGTCAGAAACTTCGTATTTCGGCTTAAAACCATTTTTGATATCGATTGCATTGTTGCCTGATGCTAAATCTCTAATATGCCCCCTACTTGAGGTTACATAAAAGTCTTGACCAAGAAACTTTTCGATGGTTTTGGCTTTTGCTGGTGACTCTACTATTACTAAATTCTTCATTTATTCTGCTGAAAATATTATTGGACTTGAAACAGTTCCAAATTCTGTTTTGATAGAAACTATAAACAATCCAAACGCTTCATTGTTTGGATGTAATATTTCAAATTCTTGTTTTCCCTCAGTTAACATACCTTGGAACACAACTGAAACTTCTCTCCCAGTTAAGTCATACAAAGAAATTTTACAATTATTTGAGTTTACAATATTATTTAATTTTAAGGTGGCTAAGTTTTTGGCAGGATTTGGATATAACGAAACCCCAATTTTCTCTGGTGTAATATTGTTGATACCTGCATAATTTGGACTCATATTTATATTATCTAAAAACACTGAATTACCACCAGCGCTAACCACATCTATTCTAAATATGGCATTTTGCGATTTATCGTAACCCAAAGGCACGAGTGAACCAATACCGATTCTTTTCCATTGAGAAGCGGTTTTTGGAACAAAATTAGAAGCAAAAGCAGCGGTAGTGGAATAAGCCAATCCCAAACCTGAACGTTCTAATATTTGCTTAAACGTACCACCACAATCTGTTGAAATATATACCCTTAAAATATCGGCAACGTCAACAGACGGTTGAACATACGAACAATAAAAAGTAAATCTTGGGATAGATGTCGAAGGTATTTGAGAAATATCAAAACTCTTTGTGGTAAAACTAAATACATTTCCCGGTGTAGATCCTGTTGCGATTTTAGCTAAATAACTATTGCTTCCAGTAAAAGCAGCCGTGTTTGTTAATGCAAATCTTGATGTTGAAGGACTAATGTGCGTAAAACCTGCTGAAGTAGTGGTTGGATCACCATTTTCAAATCCTTCTTCAAAATTAGGAACTCCTTTTGAAACGGCAGGCAATACCGTAATGTAAGCAGTTTTAGTTACTGTGTTTGAGCCATAACTATTTTGAGCCATTAACGAAACATTATAGGTTCCAGGTGTTTGATAAACTACGGTAGGACTTGCTAGCGTTGATGAAGGAGTAGATGAACCGGTAAGTGTCCATGATCGAACAGTAGGATTACCTTTACATGACAAATCGGTAAACACCACTGATTGTCCAGCACATATTATGGTAGACGATGCGGTAAAATTTGCAACTGGTGCTACAGATTGAGGTGATACACCTGTTGCAATAAGATTAGATGCTGAAACATTACTATTGCGCGGTGCAGCGGCTAAAGAGCCTCTCATGATAGCTATTTGTTGAAGTGTAAATGCAGCCATACATTTACCATTCGAATAATCCATGTAATTTTCCCACATATCCAATTTATCTGGAATGTCATTTTTACAAGAGTTTCCGTTTGCCGGACAACTTGCATTAACAAAAGTGCCGGAAACTGGAGGGGTATCATCGCACAGATCATCATCTAAGCAATCGCCTTGAAAGGTATGATACAAGCCTAACCAATGTCCAACCTCGTGTGTTAATGTGCGTCCACCATCCCCATTCGAAGCAGTTCCAATTGTTCCCACATTATCGTGTCTTACCACAATTCCATCTTTTCTTGAACCTGCCATCCATGGAAATACTGCATAACCCAATACAGTTCCAGAAGCGCTTCCACTTCCATCTACAATATTAGTTACAACCCAAATATTTAAATATTTTTTATAATTCCAGTAGGCCAATGACTTAACTGGTTCTTTTGTCATATCCATATCAACGCCAGACGATGAATAAATTCTATTAACACCGTCAAAACAATTTCCATTTACATCAATGCTAGCGAGTTTGAATTCAATATCGGCACTTCCTGCAACACCGGTAAACTGTGAACGCAATGCGGTTTTATTTGCATTTGTATAGCTGTAATCTGCATTTAATACTCGAATTTGATCTAAAATTTGTTCCCTTGAAATATTCTCAGGACCATTGGTATGAATTACATGAAAGACAACCGGAATTGTATATTTTGTTGCCCTTTTGTTAATTTTTGAGTTAATCGATGCCTTTGCAATATCTCTAAATTCTTGCTCCGCTTTTTGTAATGAGGGATCATTTTGCATTTGCATTTTATAATACTCATCTGTTCCACAATGATGGGTTTGCGCAATTGCAATGTTCAAAGAAAATACTATGCCTAAAATCGTATAAAACTTTTTCATTCTTCTGCAAATTAAGGGGAATTATTGAACACATTTAATATAGTACTATAAAAAACCTATTGGATTTCTATGCACATTGTTTCGAATTATAGGAAAAAATGCATCCTTAAAATGGAGCATTTGTATTCCATGGGCTACAAAGAAAACAGAAATCACATCAAAACGTATCTTCTTATTATCATGTTTTTTAGACATGAATCTGCGTGCTGCTTTTATCATGTTTTTTCTCTTCTCTAAATTCACTGCATTTTCGGGTTGTAAAATATTAGAGGTTGTTTTCGTTTTGACCTCAACAAAGACCCAAAAATGACAATTAGTAGCAATAATATCTATTTCTTGATGGCTAGATTTCCAATTTATGGCATAAATTTCATATCCCTGCCTATTTAACCATTTTGCAGCTAAGTACTCTCCTTCTCTGCCATTCTCCGCTTGTATACTCATTCTGTTTTCAATCGTAAAATTACATCACCTTGTCAAATTATTGTAAAATCTAGCTATCCGTAATTTAACTTTGTGGAATGAATTTTTGCATTTTTCGCGATTTAATGAGAGAAAGTTATGGCCAAACACTTGACATTCAAAGAAATCTATTTCAAAATGCAATTAGCCAAAAACAGGAGGGGAAAGTCCCTCAACACCATTTGATTTCTGTTGAACACAATCATGTTTATACTTTTGGAAAACATGCTGAAAAGGCAAATCTATTGGTCAATTCAGGTTTTTTAGAAAACATAGGCGCAGAAGTATTTGAAATTGAACGCGGTGGCGATATTACTTACCATGGCCCAGGACAATTGGTTGTTTACCCCATTTTCGATATTGAACAAATGCAAATTGGATTGAAAAAATTTGTATCCAACATTGAAGAAGCAATTATTAATACATTGGCAGAATACGACATTATTGCTGGAATCATTCCTGATAGAATTGGAGTTTGGATAGATATTGGACAAAAAACGGAGCGTAAAATTGCAGCAATTGGAATTAAAAGTAGCCGATACGTTACAATGCACGGATTGGCCTTAAATGTGAACACCGATCTGAACATGTTCAACCACATTGTACCATGCGGTATTGTGAACAAAGGTGTAACCAGTATGGAAAAAGAATTAAACGATAAAATTGATATTTTCGAAGTAAATAAGAAACTCATTCATCATTTTAAACATATCTTTGAACTACAAAACTATGAACAGTAAATATATTCGTTGGGCCGTTATAGGCGGTGTTATTTTAATTGTTTTCCTTTGGATTCGTGGAAGTTATAACGGATTGGTAAGAAATGATGTAACAGTACAAACAGCTTGGAGCAATGTTGAAACACAATATCAACGTCGTTACGATTTGATTGAAAACTTAGCAAAAACCGTGTTAAAAGCTGCAAAAACAGAAGATAAAATTTTAAAAGATGTAATTGAAGCAAGAGCACAAGCTACGAGCGTTAAAATTGATGCATCTAGTTTAACTGAAGAAAATATGGCAAAGTTTGAAGCTGCACAAGCTAGAGCTTCTCAGAGTTTGAATAGCAGTTTAAGTAGATTGATGGTCGTTTCTGAGCAATATCCAGATTTGAAATCTGTGCCACAATTTGCTAAGTTAAACGATGAAATAGCAGGTACTGAAAACAGAATTGGAACTGCTAGAACTGATTTTAACCAAGCCGTAATGAATTACAATTTGAGTGTGAGAAGTTTCCCAAGTAATATTTTTGCAAATATGTTTGGATTCCAACAAAAAGCGGCATTCAAAGCTACCGAAGGATCAGACAAAGCGCCTGATCTAGACAAAATTTACGATAAGGAATAATACATGTTTCCTTGGCTTCACCATTCTTGTCCCGTTGAAAAAATTGAAGCTTCTTTGATTGTGAATGCAATCAAAGAAGCCGAAATATATACTTCTGCTGAAATCAGGGTACATTATACCACAAAAAAATCTAAATCTTTATTACTGAACGATGCACAACAAACGTTTGAAGCATTAAAAATGCATGAAACGGAATTGAGAAATGGAATCTTAATATTCTTACGTTTAAAAACCAAGGAAGTTGCAATTTTGGGAGATATTGGTATTCACAAACATGTTGGAAACGAATTTTGGGAAGCAGTAAAGGAAGAAATCATTGCAACCATTAAATCATCAAATATTACCCAAGGCATTATCAGAGGCATTGAATTATCTGGAAAGCAATTAAGTATCCACTTCCCTCCAAACGAGCTCAATCCAAACGAGCTTTCAGACGAAATAACCCATGATTAAACACTCAAAATTTTACATTTTAATTCTTACTGGGTTTCTTTTTAATATTATATTGGGGGAACAAGTACTACCTGCAATATCCAATCCTCCAAAACATATTTATGATTATGCAGGTGTTTTAAATCAATCTCAATTGGCAACAATTGAAAATTTATTAATGCAATACGAAGACTCAACGTCTACACAAATTGCGGTATTGATTGAGAAAACTTCTAATAATTACGACGTATTTGACCGCGCGATGTTTGTTGCACGGGGATGGAAAATAGGACAAGAAGGCAAGAATAATGGCGTTTTGCTGTATATTGCATCAGACGACCATAAATATCACACTGTAGTTGCAAATAAAGCCCAAGCCAAATTAACTGATGGAATTGTGGGCCAAATTGAGCGAAATTCGTTGATTCCTTTCCTCAAGCAAGGCGATTATTTTAATGGTATATTGAATACGGTTAGCGGATATCAAAATGCTTTAGGCGATGAATTCAAAGGCACTAGTTTTAAACGTAAAAAATCTAAATTTCCCAAGTTTGTAATTCCACTTATTATAATTTTCTTAATTCTATTGTTTAGCAAACGTGGCAATGGAGGTGGAGGATTTAACCGTGGTGGTTTTTATACACCTCCTATTTGGTTAGGCGGGATGGGTGGATTTGGCGGAAATTCAGGTGGTGGCGGCGGCTCTGATTGGGGTGGTTTTGGCGGTGGTGGCGGCTTCGACGGCGGCGGTGCCGGTGGAAGTTGGTAAAATCCAACCTCACTTATTTATAGACAATTCTATAAATAAAATAAGTTTGATTTACATTTACAGGATTCAACCAAGTCATCGTTTTGTCTAAGTAACTCGATTCAATTTCTTTCTCAAAAATCAAATCTTTAACCTGTGCTTTCACTAAAGAAACACGTTTTTCTAAATCTTTTGGTTCGGCAAATACAACATGCGATGGTCGTGGACTATTCAAAACTGCAATGGTGTCAAACAATTGCTCAGCATTGAATACTTGGGTAATTGTATAGGGTAATTCCCAAAGACCATGGTAAAATCTTGGCATTAAAACAGATCCCCACATTTGAGTTGTTTCTAACACGAAATGAGAAACATCTCCCCTTTCTCTAAAGTAGTTCATAACCCTAACCTTGCTAATTTTTGTTGATGCTGGCGTTAAAAAACACAATAGAAAAATATTCACACAAAGAATCCATGTCAATGTAGCTTTGTATATTTTCTGTCTGTTTAACCAAAACTTACTTTTACTCAAATATTCATTCCAACCAACTACTCCAACAATAATAAAAAATGGCATTACAGGCAACACAAAACGTTCTTGCTTGTTCGGAAAATAAGAGTGGAATATGAAGAATAAAAACCAAGGAAGTGAGATTATTAAATATTTCCTAAAAATGTAAAAATTCCCCCAAATTAAATAAAAACTCAATGGTATAATAAACAACCCCAACAGGAGTAAACTATAATTATACCAAGGACCATTGGGATATTCACCTGAGTGGTGTAAATTGTAATTGGTGTATTCTAAAAACTCAGCAAATGGCTTTTGCCAAATTAAATAATCTACAACGCCTTGAAGCAAAATGATCGCAATCAAAGCTCCAATCCCAAACATTATGGTTTTTTTGACTTCCTTTTGAAGCAACAAAACGAGTCCCATTCCTCCAATAAATAAGATGGTTTGAAATCTAAATGAAAACGCAATTCCAGCTATTAAACCAATTCCAACAAATGTGAACCATTTTTGAGAATTTTGATGTTTGATTATCAAGAATGTTGCAAGCATTAACGGAGGAATACAAACATATTCTATCAAATTACGAACCGACAACAGTGGGAAAATCCAAAAGATTGCTAAAATCCACCCCACTGTTGCTGCATTCTTTTTATTTGATATGAGGGACGTTATTTTGAATCCATACAACACAATTGTCATGCTATACAGGGCATGTAAAATTCTCACCAAAAGCATTTTGGTATTTGGGTTATCAATTCCCAATCCATGTAAAAAGCTAAAAAAATAGTAATGTAATCCCGGATAGAAAAAACTATGTCCGCTAGGCACCTTGGCCCCTAATTGAGGCAGTAATTCACTTGGGGATCTATCTAACCATTGTTGGGCAACTTCAATAATTAAAAAATGATCATCTTGAAAGGCATATCCTTCAGAAAAAATCGCTGCAATCAGGCGAAAAAACAAACCAACCATCAAAATACTCTTTAATGGATTTTCCTGATAAAACTTAGAAATTGCCGACTTCATAATGCAAAAATAGTCCAAAAAGGAAGAATGAACTACAAATTGCATTTTATCAAAAAATTAACTTACTTATTTTTGATAAAATCTTTCTGAACGCTTAATTGTTCCTTATTTTTGCATTTTTATGAAAACAGAGGCTTCAGACATCCATCTTCCACCAAAAGATGAACCACAAATTGAAATTATTGGAGCCCGTGAACATAATCTAAAAAACATTGATTTAGTTATTCCTAGGCAGAAATTGGTGGTTTTTACAGGGCTTTCAGGTTCTGGTAAAAGTAGCTTGGCATTTGATACGATTTTTGCTGAGGGACAAAGGAGATACTTAGAAAGTTTTTCAGCGTATGCGCGCCAATTTATTGGCGATATGAAACGACCGGATGTAGATAAAATCAAAGGACTTTCGCCTGTTATTTCAATTGAACAGAAAACGGTTTCAAGAAATCCACGAAGTACGGTTGGAACGGTTACAGAAGTTTATGATTTTTTTAGATTGTTGTTTGCCAGAGCCGGCGAAGCTTTTAGCCATGTTTCGGGGGAGAAAATGGTGAAGCTTTCTGAAGAACAAATATTAAATACAGTAATTGAAAAATTCGACAATCAAAAAGTAAACATTTTGGCCCCTGTTGTGAAAGGGAGAAAAGGCCATTATCGCGAACTATTTGAACAAATAAAGAAAAAAGGTTATACCAAAGTTAGGGTTGATAAGCAAATTATTGCGGTTACCCCTAATATGCAATTGGATCGATATAAAATTCATGACGTTGAAATTTTAATTGACCGTTTGGATGTGAAAAGTGTTTCAACCCAACGATTGCAAGAAAGCATAAAAACTGCCATGAAAGCTGGGGAAGGTTACTTTACCATTTTGGATGGAAACGATAAAGAATACCCATTTAGTAAATTCTTGATGGATCCAGTTAGCGGTATTTCTTACGATGAGCCGCAACCAAATATGTTTTCATTCAATTCACCCTATGGCGCTTGCAAAGCATGCGAAGGACTGGGTGAAATTGGCGAAATTAATATGGATTTCATTATTCCCGACAAGAAAAAATCCATCAATAAAGGTGGAATTATTCCAATTGGTGAATTAAGAGAAAATTGGACTTTTTTACAATTGCGTGCAGTGGCAACCTACATGAAATTTAGTTTAGCCGACCCAATTGAAAAGTTAAGCGAAGAACAATTAAAAGCGGTATTATATGGTTTGGACGATGCCATTCCAGTTACACAAACTGGTTCAGATGGCAAAAAGAAAACTTGGGAAACGCAATACAAAGGCGTTGTAAACATTGTTTCGGAAAGTTATTACGAATCTGATGACGATAAAATGCGTCAATGGGCAGAAGAGTTCATTCACCAAACAACTTGCAAAGAATGCAACGGTGCCCGTTTAAAAATTGAAGCACTGAATTTCAAAATTGCCGATAAAAACATTGCTCAATTGTCAATGATGAATATCGACGAACTCTATGAGTTCGTGAAAGACATTGATGACAAATTAACACAAAGACAACGAATCATTGCAAGTGATCTTTTAAAAGAAATTGCCAATAGATTGTCTTTTTTAAATGGTGTGGGACTTGGTTATTTGTCATTAAATAGCCCGGCGAAAACATTAAGTGGTGGTGAAGCACAACGTATTCGTTTGGCAACCCAAATTGGATCGAAACTTGTAAACGTTTTGTACATTTTGGATGAACCTTCAATTGGATTGCACCAGCGCGACAATGAAAAGTTAATCAACAGTTTGAAAGAACTGCGCGACCTTGGAAACTCGGTTTTGGTGGTTGAACACGACAAGGACATGATGATGGCCAGTGATTGGTTGGTTGAAATTGGTCCACATGCTGGAAAACGTGGTGGTGAGATTGTTGCCAGTGGTGAAGTGAAAGACTTCATTGAATCTAAGAGTGTAACTGCCAAATATTTAAAAGGATTAGATAGCATTCCTGTTCCTGAATTCCGCAGGAAACACAACGATGAATTTATTGTTTTAAAGGGTTGTACGGGTAATAATTTAAAGGATGTATCTGTAAAAATACCAATTGGGAATTTTGTATGTATTTCAGGAGTAAGTGGTAGTGGAAAATCTACTTTAATCAATGAAACACTATATCCTTTGGCGCATAGCAAGGTCTATGGTTCTCAATACCGACCACTCCCCTACAAATCAATAACTGGCTTAGAACATATTGACAAGGTAATTAGAATTGATCAAAGTCCTATTGGTAGAACACCCCGAAGCAATCCTGCAACATATGTGGGTGTTTTCCAAGAAATCAGAAACTTGTTCACCAATTTACCTGAGGCAAAAATCAGAGGTTACAAACCAGGAAGGTTTAGTTTCAATGTAAAAGGTGGCCGTTGCGAGGGATGCGGTGGCGGCGGTAGAAAAGTCATAGAAATGAACTTTTTACCAAACGTTGAAATTGAATGTGATGTTTGCCAAGGAAAAAGATATAACCGAGAAACACTTGAAGTAAGATACAAAGGAAAAAGTATTTCCGATATTTTAGAAATGCCAATTTCTCAAGCTGGTGAATTTTTCGAATCAATTCCATTGATTGCCCGCAAAATAACAACCATGAATGACGTAGGGTTGGGTTACATTACTTTGGGACAAAGCAGCACCACATTAAGCGGTGGTGAAGCGCAGCGCGTTAAACTAGCAACTGAATTAAGTAAAAGAGATACAGGTAAAACCTTATACATTTTAGATGAACCTACTACCGGTTTACATTTCGATGATATCAAGCAATTGCTCAGTGTATTGCAAACATTAACAGACAAAGGAAACACTGTAATTGTTATTGAACACAATATGGACGTTATCAAAGTGGCAGATTGGGTAATTGATGTTGGGCCGGAAGGTGGAAAAGGTGGAGGACAAATCTTGGTTGAAGGTCCACCAGAAAAAATAGCTGCCTTTAAAGACAGCTATACTGGTAAATTCTTAAAATTAGAATTGTAATTTAAGATTTTGGTTTGGCAGGAATGCTAGGCCCTGGTGAAATCGAAGGCATTGGTTTTCTGCTTGGAGTACTTGAACCATTTCCAGATCCATTGAATATTGGAGTACTAGAGCCATTTCTATAAGAAGGACTTGGTTCGTATCTTTCTCTTTCATATTGAGGGTAGTTTTGATAATTATCTGAAGAATTTGTTTGCTTGCATTTGTCGCAACATGGGCAAGGTTGATTTGAATTTTCAGTATACAAAGTTGTATCTGTGTAAGCTTCTTTGATCAGTTTTTTATCGGTATGCCCTTGGCTTAGATCAAATAAGAATCCAAATTTCAATTGATTGATATTCATTGTTTCAGATTTTTTATTCAATTCAAATTGCCAACTATTGAATTGGATATTTTCGAAATCAACCAATTTCACCGATGCACCACGCACAATACCATAAGAGGTAACAAAACTTACTGTTTTACCTAGTCGTATTTTTAGTCCGATTTCAGTGGCAACATATAATGATCCTGAAGAAGTTAAATTTACAGAAGTTGAATTCTCATAATCTTTTAGAGGCATCAAAGTTTCTGTATTTTGAGAGGTGCTGAACCATTTCACACCCGCTCTAACTCCAAAAAATGGATAAATATTACCAATTTTATATTCATAACGGCCCATTGCATAAAACTCAGGAGACAATAAACTGATTCTAGTTCTTGCACTGTCTTTATTTGTTGAATTGATTGCTACATTGTGATATTTTGAATCGCCATAAAAATTCATTGAGAAACCTCCACCCCAACTTCCAGATCCAAATCGAGTAAAATTATTTATTCTATTTCCAGAAATAAAGTATACATTAAATCCTCCGTTATTTTGATAGATGGAAGATTTGTCCCAATCAAACTTACTCGCAAACGACTCATGTTGATAATCTATTCCCAAAGCAATATCCTCAACATAGTCACTGGCAATTCTGGTATATTGATATTGCGCTGGATGATTTGTTATTATTTGTGTAACTTTTGGTTTTGTTTTGGTTGTGTCTTGGGCGTTTAAGCTCAATGAAAATATGGACAAAATGAGTAAAAAACGATATTTCATAAAATAAAGATACAACAAAGTTACCATATCCCCCCAAATGAAACTATCAAAAAAAATAACGAGGGATTTTCTTAACTTTGCAGAATGTTTTTAAATGAATTGTCGGCGGTTAGCCCTATTGATGGAAGATACAGAAAAGCAACGCAATGTTTGGCTCAATATTTCTCAGAATCTGGTTTAATTCAGTACCGGGTAAAAGTTGAAGTTGAATATTTAATTGCGCTTTCACACGTTTCATTAAGAGGGTCCGATTTTGGTATGCTCATGGATAAAACTGTAGAGTTAAGAAATTGGGCTAATTCATTAACAATAGAAGAAATACAATCGGTAAAAGAGATTGAAAAAACTACCAACCACGACGTTAAGGCAGTAGAATATTTTGTGAAAGCGAAATTAGAATCTTTGGGACTTAACTATTATAAAGAGTGGGTTCACTTTGGTTTAACATCTCAAGACATTAACAATACTTCTATTCCATGGAGCATGAAGAATGCTGTTGAAAATGAAATATTGCCAAGATTGATTGCAATTGTTGATATTTTAAAAGGACAAGCCAAGGAATGGGAAAAACAACCCATGTTGGCAAAAACACATGGTCAACCGGCCTCTCCTACAACACTCGGCAAAGAATGGTGGGTATTTGTTAGTCGTTTAGAATCACAAATAGCATCCCTCAAAAACATACCCTACTCTGCAAAATTTGGCGGAGCAACTGGGAATTTCAATGCCCATCAAATTGCTTATCCAGAAATCAATTGGATAGAATTTGCAAACAACTTTGTAAATGAGCAATTGGGATTATACAGAATTCAATTTACCACACAAATTGAACCCTATGATTATATGGCTGCTCACCTCGACAACTGGAAAAGAATCAATAATATAATGATTGATTTTAGCAGGGATGTTTGGACGTATGTATCTATGGAATATTTCAAACAAAAAATCAAAGAAGGTGAAGTAGGATCAAGTGCAATGCCGCATAAAGTGAATCCAATTGACTTTGAAAATGCAGAAGGGAACTTAGGTATTGCGAATGCTTTGCTTGAACATTTGTCTGGAAAATTGCCAATCAGTCGTTTACAACGCGATTTAACCGATAGTACGGTTTTGAGAAATCTTGGTGTTCCTTTTGGACATATCATGATTGCGCTTAATAGTTTAGAGCGAGGTTTGGGCAAACTGATTTTAAATACAGAAGCGTTAGATAACGATTTAGAAAACAACTGGGCAGTAGTTGCTGAGGCAATACAAACAGTTTTGCGTAGAGAAAGATATCCAAATCCTTACGAAGCTTTGAAAGAATTGACTCGTGGTAATCACAAAATCACAAAATCAACCATTCACAACTTTATTGATACTTTAGAAATTAGCACTGACTTAAAAAATGAGCTCAAACAAATCTCCCCTCAAAGCTATACTGGAGTTTCTTCAGAATTTTGTTAAATCTCCAAGATTTATCAAAATAACCAAGATTACCGGCATTGTTTCGGCTATATTATTGCTGCTTTTTTTTGTTGCTTGGTTTAGTTTGCGCGGTTGGATTTTAAACACAGCCTACTCAAAAATTCAAAATAAATTAAAAGCCAAAGGTTATACCCTAACCGTTCAAGAAAAAGGATTTGAAGGTATTTTTGGCGTTCACTTTAATGATATTTATTTGAATGTTAGCAATACCGATTCATCGGATTTGCTAAAATACCCACTTCTAAATGCAAAAGAAATTTCTGTTTCAATTAGCATTTGGAGAACCATTTGGCATGGTCCAAGTTTGGGTAACGTAAAAGCCATCAAACTTGTTGTTAACGCTATAGATTCTGCCAATATCAATAATTTTAAAGGATTATATGCTTCGGATGATAAACCCAAGGAAACAACAAAATCAAAAGATGATTTGGCAAATAGTATATTCAAAAAAGTAAAGAAAATTATTTCGCAAGCTCCAGCTTGGGTTGATTTGGAAGATGTAAATATTCATTATCAAGATTCTGCACGCCACATTACCTTGAATATCCCTCTTTGTAAATATGTTCACAGCGATATTTCAGGTGAAATCAATTTCACCAGCGCCAACCCATATTTAAACGAAGCTAAGTTTAAATTAAAATCACCGATATTTGTGCAAACCAATTCAACAAAAGGATTTGCCTATAATGGAGAACTTGATAGGGATGATTTGACCGGTGAAATCACCATTGTTGGTGCCAACAAAAAGAAATTCGTAGAATTACCTTTTGTAATTGGCGGTATGGGATTCAAAAAGGCCCATTTTGTGTTAAATTCATTAGATCAAACAAGTAAAGGTATTGAATTCGATGCCCAAGGCGATATTGAAGATTTAAAAGCAGAATCAAAACGTATTTCGGATACTTTGGTCACGGTTAAAAATTGTTCAGGCCGATTTGTAGCATACTTTGCTAAAAATTATGTAGAACTGGACAGCCAAAGTCAAATTCAATTGAATGGCATTAAAACCAAACTTTTTGCCAGAGTTGACATGGGTGAGAATCCCAAATATGCTTTGCAATTTAACATTCCAACCATTCCCGCGCAGCAATTCTTCTCGAGTTTGCCATTTGGTCTATTTAGAAATACTTCAACCATCAAAGCTTCTGGAACATTGGCCTATCGCTTCAAGTTTGAATTGGAACACAAACATCCTTCAAACTGCATATTGGAAAGCGACATGGAAACGAGCAAAGATTTTAAAATATTACAGTGGGGATTGGCCAATCCAAATAAATTGAATACCGCATTTATTCACGAATTTTATGACAAAGGTGATTTGGTTGCTCAATTTGAAGTTGGGCATGGAAATCCTTTCTTTACCCCTTACAATGAAATATCACCGGCAGTTCCAAAAGCTGTAATGAAATCGGAAGATCCATCTTTCTTTTATCATAGGGGATTTTATACCGAGGCATTTCGGTCAAGTATTGCGCACAACTATCGTTTAAAACGTTTTGCAAGAGGTGGTAGTACCATTTCTATGCAACTCATTAAAAATGTATTCTTGGGTAGAAAGAAAACCATGGCCCGTAAGATTGAAGAAATTTTATTGGTTTGGTTAATTGAAGACCAGCATATTGTGAGTAAAACCAGAATGTTAGAGGTTTATCTGAATATTATTGAATGGGGTCCGGGAATTTTTGGAATTGGCGAGGCCGCAGATTTTTACTTCGACAAACATCCCTCAGAAATCAATTTAGGCGAAGCCGCATTTTTGGCAAGTATTATTCCTTCTCCTAAATCTGCTGGTTGGGCCATTGACAGTGCAGGACATGTAAAAGATAGGTTTGGTCATTTCCGATTACTTAAGAATAGATTGTTGGCTATGGATAGCGCCAATGCCGATACTTCCGTTTTCAACGTACAGTTTAGTCCTAGGGCCATTCGCCGGTTCAAAGGAAAACCTAAAACTGACGTCATCGTCCCTCAAGATGTTGGCATTGAAAATATTGAAAACGAAGATTTAATTCCTGAATAATGACGCATTGTCATTGAAATGCAATCAAATAGCCATATTTTCGGTTATTTTGTCATTGATTTTACATGATTTGTCTCGGATTTTTCAAGATTTCCCTTTTTCGTTTATTTGGAATATTGTTTGACAATTATCAAGCATGAACCTAGACAATTTAACCATTAAAGCACAAGAAACTGTAAACAAAGCACAGAATTTGGTGATGGCAAATGGACAACAGAGCGTTGAAAATGCGCATTTGTTGCTAGCCATACTGAAGGAAGATCCTGAAATGGTACAGTTTATTACGGGTAAATTGAGTATAAACTTACAACGATTACAACAGACCGTTGAAGGTCAAATCAATACATATCCAAAAGTTGAAGGCGGAAAAATTTATGCC
>CANFVI010000002.1 GCA_947450405.1 Flavobacteriales bacterium | reverse complement strand
TCTTTAAGGAAAATCGCAAATAAATAAATTAATTTTAGTAAAAATCGATTATTTTTATAATCTGTAATTGACTTTATTTGAAATATGGATTCAATTCATTGGATTATTTTGTGAGGTCAAATAAATTAGCAAAATGACTATGAAACAAACAGTATTAATTACCGGAGCCAGGGCACCAATTGCATTAGAATTGGCGCGAAGTTTTAATGAAGCTGGACACATTGTAATCATGGCAGATTGTTTACATTTAACAATTGCAAGATGGTCGAATACCATCCATAAATATTTTTCAATTGCATCACCAAGATATGAAAATTCAAAATTTATAAGTGACATTCAAAAAATCATTCAAACTGAGAATGTAACCCATTTTATTCCTACTTGTGAGGAAACAATTTTTGTGTCGGAACACATAGATATATTCAATTGCAAAGTTTGGACAAGTAAAATGTCCCTCATACTCAAACTACATAATAAATTTTCATTCACGCAATTTACGAGTCCTCAATTTCGAATTCCTGAAACCCAAATGCTTTCAGATTTTAGTGATTGGAATCATAGCGATGCCTATGTTTTTAAACCTTGTTATTCAAGATTTGCTTCATCGGTTATCATAAATAAAAAAATTAATGAGGGACATTTTTCGGAAAATGAGAAAGGAAAATGGATTGCCCAAAGAAAGATCAACGGAACAGAAATTTGCGTTTATTCAGTTTGGGATAATGGAAAAATGAAGGCATATGCTGCTTATCATCCTCTGTATAGAGCGGGGAAAGGGGCTGGTGTTTTTTTTGAACCTGTGCATAATGAAGATGTTTTTAAGCAGGTAAAAAGTTTTGGAGAGGAAATACAATATACAGGTCAATTGTGTTTTGATGTAATTGTTGACCAATACAATACCCCTTATTTTATTGAATGCAATCCCAGAGGAACCAGTGGCGCACACTTGCTGCATGAAAAATTGGCCGATATTTTTTTAACGGAAGGATTATATAAAATGGATGAAAGTAAAGAATATGCAATTAAACAGATACTTTTCTTATTTCATTTTGTTGCATCATTCACACAACGAGTTAGAAAATCAAAGGATATTATTTTTCGTTGGAATGATATGAAACCTTATTTTTTGCAACCCATGAGTATGTTTGAACTCGGTATTGTAAAATTCAAAAAAGGAGTAAGTTGGCTTGCGGCAACCACAGAAAATATTGAATGGAATGGTCATGAAAATTAAATGGTCGTTGCAAAATGCGCTTACAGAGGGAATGAATAAATCATTTGCTGGTTTATTTGAATCTGTTCATTCTAATTCGATCATTCAAAACGTGAATACTGAATTAAAATGGGTGAGAATCAATTCTCAAATAGATTTCCCAGTTTCGGTAAACGGGTTAGAAGTTGAAAATTCATTTGTTTGTTCTCCATACACGGCTTATGCCAGATACGCCAAGGATGAATTGAAGCATAAGGTTCCAAATAAGTTGATTCAAATAATTGTTCTGGGTATATTAAAGTTATTTGAAGCATTTTTGAAATTTGGGAATATCGATAGAAATATTCATATCAATAATTATTTGCTTTCTACCAATCCTTATCCAGAATGGGATGGCAAAGAAATAGGAGAAATTACAGATTTTGTAAAAGAAGAATACCCGAAACATGCAATTATCTTTAGATCCATAAACAGGTATCAGCATGAAGCATTAATCAAGCAATTTGAAAAAAATGGGTATCAAAAAATTGGAAGTAGGCAGGTTTATATCTATGATATGGACTATGAGAATTGGATGGAACATCAGAATAACAAGCACGATAAGCGCATTATCAAAAAGCAAAATTTACAATATATCCCTCACGAAGAAATGGGTCCATATTTGGAAGAAGCATTGGCTTTGTACAATAAATTATATCTGGTAAAATACTCAGAGTTTAATCCTCAATTTTCACTTACTTACTTCAAACACTGTCATGAACATGGAATCATGCATTTTCAGGGATATAAAGACGCTCATAATCAATTAAAAACGTTTTCGGGGTTGTTTATTGTTGGTGATACAATTACTTCTCCTTTGGTAGGTTATGATACTTCGGCACCTCAGAATGAGGGATTGTACATACATGCAATCAACTTAATTATGCAATATAAATTCAAAACTGGAAAGTTATTGAATTTGAGTTCTGGTGCCTCTAAGTTTAAGCGACTTCGCGGAGGCAATCCGAGTATTGAATACTCATTAATTTATATCAAGCATTTATCTATGAAGCGCAGAATTACTTGGAGAATTTTACAATTTATTTCAAATAAAATTGGAATACCATTAATGGAAAAATATGAACTTTAATCAACATTATACAGCCGTTTTGAGCAGTGATTTACTGCTGGATGAAAAACCTATAAAAGTGACTTTTCAAAACAAATCTGTTGTGGTAATTCGCTCAAATGGTCAAATTCGTGCATATGATGATTTTTGTCCGCACCGAGGAGCTCCACTATCTGAAGGATTTTTTAGGGATGGACAACTTCATTGTCCATATCACGGATGGTCGTTTTCATTTGAGAATGGTGAAAACACCAATGTGCCTGTTAAAAATGAACCAGTAAAATGCGAACTTAAAAAAATACACGCCATTGAAAAATTTGGTTTGATTTGGTTGTGTATGGAAGCTGATGGCCTTATGCCTACTTTGCTAGATGAGAAAGCAACTATTTTCACTTCTGGAATTATCAATGCATTGGTTCATAATTCGATAGAGAATTTTTTAGAGGGAAGTCATACGCATTACATTCACGACGGTTTAATTAGGTCTCAAAAAACGCAAAGACAAAATATCAACGCATATTTTGTGCCGAATGAATCTGGTTTCAAAGTTCATTATTCTGAAGAGCCCCCAAAAGGGTTGATTACCAAATTGACACCAAAAAAATATAAGAATTTAAAATCAGTAGCTACTTATATTTATCCCAATTTAACAATTCTTGAATATTTTAACCAAGAAGATGAATTGATTTCTCGTTTTGAGGGAATTTTTTCATCGCGTAATGAGGAAACCCAATATTTTGCGCGAATATTTTTGAATTTTGGAATTATTACACCGTTGTTAAAGCCTATTGCGGGAAAGGTTTTTAAAAAGGTAATTCAGCAAGATGTAGAAATCTTAGAATTGCAGAATGCGAATTTAAAAACGCATCCGGGAAATAAGTTTGTTTCGGACAATACAGATTTGGTTGGTCAACAAATTTTTGCCTGGTTATTTGATCAAGATAAAATAATCAAAGAACCTACAAATTTTAATCTATATTGGTAAATGGCAAATCAGGATACGCTTTATTTTGGTTTTTCTTCTAGTCAGCATGATCCAGCCATTGCGGTTGTGAACTCAAATGGCGAATTGATATTTGCTGAAGCAAATGAAAGGAGTTTGAAAAATAAGCGGGCTTGGAATTCTGTGCCTGATTCACTGGGTTCGGTTGATCATGTGCTTGATAAATATTCAGACAAAAAGAATATTGTAGCCGGATTATCTTGGTCTGATAAAAGTTTAAAATGGTCTCCTTTGATTCTTTGGATGATCTATTGGATTAAGAGATATTCATTTTTATTCAAAAATGGAAAAACCAAAACGGCCAAAGTATATGAGAATCAAGTACTTTCACAATCCATGTACAAGGCTCCAAATTCATCTAGAAACATGCTATTGAATTTGGAATATAGAATGGTAGAGAAAGGTAAAAAAATATTGATTAAAACCGGATTTGATCACCATTTATGTCATGCGGCAACTGCTTGTTATACAAGTTATTTCGAAGAGGCAATTTGCATTATTGTAGACGGAATGGGCGAAGGAAGTAGTATTGCTTGTTTTTCATTCAAGAATGATGAAATTCAAAGTTTAGGAAAAAATTCAACTTTGAATTTTGCTAGCCTGGGATCATATTATGCTGCCGTTTGTTGGACTTGTGGATTTGATCCTTTAAAAGGTGAAGAATGGAAATTGATGGGATTGGCGCCTTATGGTCAGAGAGATGAGCGTTTTTATAATTTGCTCAGGCCAATGCTACAAGTTAAGGGAAATAAATTGGTGCAAAGCAAAGATTATAGAAAGAGGTTAAATGAATTATTGCTTATGAAAAATCAATTTACGGGTATTTTGGGTTATGCGAATTTGGCATTTACTGGTCAATTGGTTTTTGAAGAAATATTGTTTGAATTGGTTGAATCCGTATTTAAAACTTATGGAGGTGAAAATTTGATTTTAAGTGGGGGATGTGCTTTAAATTCTTCATGCAATGGCAAAATATTAAAGAATACTTCATTTAAGAATTTACATGTTCCAATGTCACCAGGTGACGATGGAAATGCAATAGGTGCTGCTATTTTAGCATATAAAAAAGATAATCCCGGTGTTAAAATTAAACGAATTCAAACTCCTTATTTGGGTTCTGAAATAAAGGATAAAAGTATTCATAGATTACTTGCTTTGGGTAAAATGAAAGGTGAAACAATTGAAAATGAAGATGTTTTGATGGATGTTGTGTCTAATCATTTGATTGATGGAAAGATCATTGGTTGGGTGCAAGGCAAAGCAGAATTCGGACCAAGATCATTGGGGCATCGATCCATTCTTGCAGACCCAAGAGATCCTGCAATGAAAGATAAAATTAATGCAATGGTTAAATTTAGAGAGGAATTTCGTCCGTTTGCACCAAGTATTTTACATGAATTTGGAAATGATTTTTTTGAAGATTATGCCTATTCGCCATACATGGAAAGGACATTCCAGTTTTTCAATAAAACAGCAGCACCGGCGGTTGTTCACTTTGATGGAAGTGGTCGATTACAAAGTGTTACGAAGGAAATTAATGGTAGATTTTACGCGCTTATTTCCAAATTTCATCAAAAAACCAATGTGCCAATTTTGTTGAATACAAGTTTCAATGTAATGGGTAGGCCAATTATTCACGATGTTGAAGATGCCATTGGTGTGTTTTGGGGCTCAGGTTTGGATGTGCTTGTACTTGGAAATACAGTTATTGTTAAAGATTGATAAAGGATGAATGAAATGATCAATATGAACACCAAACCAAATATAGTTGTAACCGGTGCTGCTGGTTTTTTAGGGGGGAGAACAGCTAAGTTTTTGGCATCAAAATATACGGATTATCAAATTATAGCTACATCGAGAAGAGATACAAGGGCAGCTGAAATGGCCCAAAACAACTGCTTGTTTATGGCGGGCGATTTGTGCGATATGGCTTTTTGTGAATCTCTTACAGCCAATGCTGAAATTGTGGTACATTGCGCTGCATTGTCGGCGCCGTTTGGCGATTACGAATTGTTTTACAATTCCAATGTGCGAGCAACAATAACTTTATTGGAAGCAAGTAAGAAGAATGGGGTAGATAAGTTTGTATTTATTTCAACTCCCAGTATTTATTTCAATTACGAAGATCGATTTAATGTGAGTGAAAATGATGATTTGCCTAAAAAAATGGTGAATCATTATGCTGAAACAAAGCTAATTGCCGAAAAACTTGTTTTAGAAAACAATGGTTTGGGCATAGAAACAATTGCGTTGAGACCTAGAGCCATTATTGGTGCTGAGGATACGGTGATTTTCCCGAGAATGCTCGAGGCTTATCACAAAGGAAAATTAAGGATAGTTGGAGATGGAAATAATATCTGCGATTTAACCTGTGTTCGAAATGTTATTGAGTCAATTGTTTGTGCCATTCATGCACCATCAGATGCCTTCGGAGAGGCGTATAACATTACAGATGGTGAAGGTGTGAATTTTTGGGATGCATTGAATTACGCCCTGAGAGCATTGAATTTGAATCCCCCAACAAAAAAAGTAAATAAAAAATTGGCATTGTCAGTTGCGGGTATTTTGGAATTCAAAGCAAAATTAATGAGGGAAAAAAAAGAGCCGCCGCTCACACGATATGGGATGGGGATTTTAGCAAACAACTTTACTTTAGATATTTCAAAAGCGAAGAAAATGTTGCACTATCAACCCGTAATGACAACATTTGAAGGGATAAACGAATATATCATATGGCACAAAACTCAGAGTTAAGTTTACGATTTTTTGCATCTGGGTATTGCACCGCGCATGCCCAAGTGGTTAATCCCAAGGAGGGCAAAGGCAAAACTACGTTTTCTGCAGTTTGGGCATTGCTGAATATTCCGAATGTGGGCTATGTAATGTTTGATACAGGTTATAGTGATGCATTTCATGCTGCAACAAAACCGTTTCCTGATCGAATCTATCGTTGGGCAACGCCAGTAACGCTGAAAAGTGATGAATCAGCAAAAGAAATACTCATTGGTCAAGGCATTCAGCCAGATTTAATCAAGTATATAATCATTTCTCATTTTCATGCAGATCACATTGCAGGTATCAGAGATTTTCCCAATGCGAAATTTATTTGTAGCGAGGATGCTATAGAAGAAGTTCTTCTATTAGAAGGATTTAAAGCCGTTAAAAAAGGGATTTTACATGGATTATTTCCATCAGATTTTTATGAAAGGTTGATGACAATTGAAGCCTTTGCAGATAAAACTTCAATTAATAATTTTGGTATGGTTGAATTTGAATTATTTGGAATCAATGATTTTAAGGTCGTATTGTTGCCGGGTCACGCTAAGGGAATGTTGGGATTTATTTATTCAAACAATGGACAATCCATTTTTTATGGAACCGATGCATCTTGGAGCATTGAGACCTTTAACAAGGGCATATTGCCCAAGAAAATTGTGAAATTATTTTTTGATTCTTGGGATGATTATACAAGAACTATAGATAAAATTAAGGATTTCAAGTTGGCCAATCCGCATTATGATATTCTGTTTACGCATTGTAGGGAAACTTTAAAGTACATTTCAAATGAAATTTAAACTTAAAATCATATTGTATTGGTTGAAAATCATTTTTGGACCTAAGTTTAAAAACATTGAGTCTGTGGCTGCTTTTCAATCTAAACAATTGGAAAAGTTTGCCAACAAAACCCTCATTCGTTCGCCATATTATGCAAAATTCTTTGCTTTAAATAAATTCCAATGGGAAAATGTCCCTCAAATTTCAAAAAAAGAATTTATGGAGTCTTTTGATGGAATAAATACCCAAGGATTAACGCTTGAAGAAGCAATGGAAGTGGCGCTGAATGCAGAGCACTCAAGAGATTTTAAAAGCGAAATTAATGGAATTACGGTTGGATTGTCAACTGGAACCAGTGGTAAACGAGGAATATTTTTGGTATCTCTTGAAGAGAGAGCACAGTGGGTTTCTTTGGTGATGACAAGGGTTATCAAACCCAAATTATTCAAAAAGCAAAAAGTTGCATTTTTTCTTAGAGCGAACAGCAATTTATATGCGTCAATTTCATCTGGGTTATTTGAATTTAAGTATTTCGACATTTTCAAACCTATGGTTGAATTGATGTCAGAATTAAATGCATATCAACCACATATTTTGGCATCACAACCTTCGATATTGATTGATATCGCAAAAGCTCAAAAAATGAATGAAATCAATATTCAGCCCATTCAAATTATATCATTTGCCGAGGTTTTGCATTTGAATGATAAAGAGTGTATTGAAGCAATTTTTAAAACGCAAATTACAGAAGTTTATCAGTGCACTGAAGGATTTTTGGGTGCAAGTTGCAAATTTGGAACCATGCACTTGAATGAAGATTTTATTCAATTTGAAAAGGAGTGGATAGATGATAATAAGTTTTATCCAATCATCACTGATTTTACACGTCAAACTCAGCCAGTTGTAAAATATAAACTGAATGATGTGTTGAAAATCAAAGAAAGGGAATGTGACTGTGGTTCAAAATTACTTGCTATAGAAAAAATCATTGGCAGGGACGATGATGTATTGATAATAAACAACATTAAGGTGTATCCTGACTTGTTGGCAAGGAAAATTGCATTAAAAACGGATAGTTTTCAGAAATACTCAATTATTCAAGTTTCGGCAAACAAGCTTTGCATTGAAATTGATTGTGCAGAGGATTATAGAATTGAGATCGAACATGTTTTCAAATCCACTATTGCAGATTTTCTAAGTGAATTGGGAATTGAAAATGTGGAATATGGATTTCAAAAACAACAAAATCAAATTGTAGGAAATAAAACTAGAAAAATTAAAAGATTACATTATGAAAATTAAAATATGTGCTATTGAAAAGTACCTTCCAAAGAAAATGATTTCATCTGAAACCATGGATGAGTTAACAAATGGAATCAAAGGCAGGATTGAGAAGAACACAGGGGTTAAAATGCGTCATCACATTTCGGAGCAAGAGAATGTGAGTGAAATGGGTGCAATTGCTTTGAAAAAAGCCATTGATAAAGCAAAATTGAATATTGCAGACATTGATTTGCTCATATTTTCGGGTGCTTCATTTGATTATCCAGTACCTCATACTTCGGTAATTATTAAATCGAAACTTACCAATGACAAGGTGAATTTTCCTTGTTTTGATATTGATTCAACTTGTTTGAGTTTTATCAATGCCATGGATGTTGCTCAGTTGTATTTGCAAGCTGGCAGGTATAAACGAATTGCAATAGTTTGTTCAGAGGTAGCCTCAGTTGCACTCACACCAAGAGATGAAAAGGTTTTTGGTTTATTTGGAGATGCGGCAGTTGCCTGCATTCTTGAATCATCTGAAACAGAGGGGTATAATCAGAAATACATTGACTTTATGAATTTTCCTTCTGGCGCAATGATGGCAAATGTGGGTGTTGGAGGGATTGTTAACCGAGGAATCAACACACCGGGGACGGATATGGGTTATTATTTCAAAATGGATGGTAAAAATTTAATTCGTTTAACAATTAAACATTTGGATGATTTTGTTGAACGAATGGAGAAAGCTGTGGATTTGAAAATTACTGATTTTGACAGTATTATTACCCATCAAACAAGTAAGTATGGCAATAATTATTTCATGAGTCAATTTAAACTAGATCCTAGTAAAGTGGTGGAAACCTTATCGATTTATGGAAACTGTATTTCTGCATCAATTCCGCTTGGTTTAGAACATTATGTAAATAGTACTCAATCATTAGAAAATAAGAATATTTTGCTTCTAGGCTCAGCGGCTGGCGTAAGTTTGGGGCAAATGGTGTTGTCATTTTGAGAAAAAAACAGTCCCTCAAAAATAAGAAAAACCGCCGCCACCAAAACTTTGAATTTTTTGGCTACAGGAAACTTGGATGATTGAAAAAACAATTAACCCTATTTTTTGAATATTGAAATATTTCATATTATCAAATATAAGTTATTTGTTTTCAATAATTTAATAAATAA
Organism: Flavobacteriales bacterium; assembly: GCA_947450405.1. GTDB lineage: Bacteria > Bacteroidota > Bacteroidia > NS11-12g > UBA955 > VMCP01. The sequence continues at coordinate 18,115 of CANFVI010000002.1, read as the reverse complement.
CTCATTCGTTATTTAAATTTGTTTTTTAATAATTTTCTATTATAATTGTATTCTTGTTCATTATTAATGATAGGGTAATTTATTTAATTTTTTAAGTTAAATTGATTAGAGTTTTTTAGGATAAACATAAAATAAGCGCAAAAGGAAATAATTTATAATTAAATTAAAATATAAATGGAAGCACAAAAAGTAGACATGTTTATCATGTCAAATGGAAAATTTTTCGAATCTCATCAAATGAATATTATTCGTGAGCAATTACTTGCAATTGACGATTCAAAATGGGCAATGATTTCAACCATTCAATTTAAAGAACCAACTACGCTTTTAATTGTATCATTGCTAGCTGGTAGTTTGGGTGTTGATAGGTTTATGCTTGGCGACACTGGGTTAGGAGTAGGTAAATTATTAACCTGTGGTGGATTAGGTATTTGGACAATTGTAGATTGGTTTCAAATTCAAAAATCAACCAGAGAAAAGAATTTGCAAAAATTACAACAATTTTTGTATTAATGATTGCAAACAGGAACAAACTTTATAAATTGATTTTATTGGCTTGTTTGGTAGGGTATGTTTGGGTTTACTTGAATTTGATTCAAGTGGTGAATACTCAAAATCATTTTGAGGTTTGCTTCATTAAAAGAGTTCTAAATATACCTTGCCCATCCTGTGGAACAACCCGCTCTATTGCAGCCATTTTGAGCGGAGATTTAAAAATGGCTCTTTATTTAAATCCGTTTGGATTTCTTATTTCAATTATCCTTTTGATATGCCCAATATGGATTATCAAGGATGTTTTTTTCAAGAAGCAGTCATTCTTGAATTTTTATAAATTGATTGAACAAAAAATAAATAAGCCTTTTTATACTATCATGTTAGTATCATTGGTATTGATAAATTGGATTTGGAATTTTACGAAAGAATTATAATGAATCATTCAACATTCACATATGAACCCGGTGAGCATGAAGCAGAATCTGCTTCAAATAGCTATGTTATGTCATTAATTGCAATTATTGCGGGATTGCCATTGCCCATTGTTAATTTGATTGCTACATTGATTTTTTATTTGGGAAATAGGAAATCTACCTACTTTGTGAGATGGCATTGCACTCAGGCGTTATTATCGCAGTTATCATTGCTATTTTTAAATAGTTATGGCTTTTGGTGGACGGTTTCAATTATTATCTCTGATGAATTGATTACCAATAATTATCTGGCATATATAATTACTCTCATTGTTTTTAATATCATTGAGTTTGTTACTACTATTTATACTGCAATTCAAGTTCGAAAAGGAAAACATGTATCATGGTGGTTTTATGGAACTTTAACAAATCTCGTTTGTAAGCCTTAAGAAATGAAAAAGATAATATTTCAAGGAGTTATACTATTACTCATCGTGTTTAGTGCCTTCATGTGTATGAGGCAATTGAATTGGGTTAAGCTTTTTCATGTACAACAGATTACAGTTAAATCAGAACAGAAACTGGGCGATTTATTATTAGATGTAATTTTGAGTGCGGATAAAGAAAACAAATCTATTCAAGTGTATAATTCCATAGATAGTATTGTTAATCATATTTGTTTAAAAAACAATATTAACCGAGAGCAAATTAAAATTCATGTTGTTGAAAAAGATGAAATCAATGCATTTGCTATGCCCAACGGTCATTTAATTGTGTATTCTGGATTGATTCAGAATTCAGATAACCAAGAAGAATTAACCGGTGTTTTATGTCATGAAATTGCGCATATTCAATTAAATCATGTAATGAAAAAAATGATTAGTGAAATGGGTCTTTCGATGATAATTTCAATTTCATCAGGAAATGGCTCTCCAGTATTAATTAAGAAAGCACTGCAAAAATTATCCTCATTGTCTTATGAAAGGACATTAGAAAAAGAGGCAGATTTGAAAGGTGTAGATTATATGATAAATGCGGAAGTAGATCCTTCAGGTTTGGCTGAGTTTTTATTTAAACAATCGAATGAAAATGCAACTTCGAATTATTTGCAATGGGCGAGTTCTCATCCAGATTCAAGAGACAGAGCTGTTTATATCAATGATTACATTAAAAATAAAAACATAGCAAAAAGATCTATTTTATGTAAATCTACATGGAATAATCTAAAGGATAATTTCAATTAAAAAATTCATGAAACAAGTATTTTATATCATTGCAATAATGATGTTTGTATTTACTTCATGCAAACAAACGAAGTATACTGAAGTTAGATTTGGCGGAAATGGGATTTACTCAGTTGAAAATGGATCTCAACATTTGATTAAACGTGAGATGTTGAAGCAATGCGGTGAAAAAGAATCTTTAGAATGTCAAAATCCAGAAACGCATTCTAATTCAATTGTTTATAAAGAATTAGAAATCATAAAACCACATAAGAGAAAGAATAATAAGCATTTAATTCCATTAATTAAGGAAAGGATTGCGAATTTAAAAATTCCCAAATCTAATGCAGAAATTAAAAAAACAATCCAATCTAATAAGAAATTGATTTTCAATTATGAAGGCGAAAACAATGCAATGACATGGGGTTTTAATTTAATCATGTATTCATTGATTTTTCTTGCATTTTCTGCTTTAACATCTAATCCTAATCACATAGATACTGAAACTGCGATAGCAATCGGTGGTGCAATATTTGTATTATTCGTAGGAGCTGTGATGTATTTCATTGGATGGATAGTGAGTTTGAGCTATTAATGGAGTTGGGGTAAAGTAGAAATTAACCTAGGAAGGACGTTAGTATTTGTATACTTAATTTTCTTCCTTCGGCTCCCTAGGCATTTTCATTTGTTTTTTTTAATAATTTCATTGATAATTCCAATTTGATTTAAATTTAAAATCAATGTCTATTTTTGATATTTTTCATTCCAAATCATTGATAATCTGTTTTTTTTTCTTTATTTTTGTCGAATATTTCCAAACTAAATATGAGGAATTCAAATAAATTAGCATTAATTATTATTATTTTGTTTTGTCAAACTGTTCATGGTCAAATGAGCGGTGTTTATACGATTGGTGGTTCAACTGGTTCAAGGAATTTTACAACATGGACAAATTTTGCAACTGCATTTAATAGCAGTGGAGTAAATGGCAAAACAGATGTTTATGTAATCAAAGATTTAACGGAAACAAACGTTGTTGAATTGACCGTTCCTACATCAAATCCAACAACTGCCTCAAATTCACTTACAATTCACGGAAATGGATATTCAATAATTGGGGGAGGTTCATCAGTTGTCTATGAAATTATGACATTAAATGGTGTAGATTGGATTAATTTTAAGAGTTTGAAATTTATTAACTCAAGAACTTTCAATACGGGTATTTGTTTGAGAATTATCAATGAATCTACTGATATCAATATTGATAGTTGTACATTTGAGTTTTCAGCACTTTCAACTTTTCTTGCGCAAGCAAGCGCGTATATTTCAACTAATGCAGTGAGTACAAGTTTAACCTCAATAAGTACAACTACACCTTCTGTATTAAGAATGATAATTTCAAATTGTCGTTTTCAAACCACCGGAAAAAATAATCCTGGTCCAAAATATGGGATTATTTGTTCGCAGCTTGCTTCTAGTAATTCAAATGCAAAGCCAACAGAAGTAAGTATAATCAATAATATATTTACCAATTTCTTCACTTGTGCCATTTATTCATTAAATCCAATCGATGATAATTACTCGGGAAACAATATATCGAGAAGTGATATAACATCGGGAATGGCAGCTGATACTCAAGTCAATGGTATTTATGTTAAAAATAGTTCAATAGGAACTAAGCAATTTAAAATTACCAAAAATTATATTCATGATTTGCCATTTGTTGGATATACATTGGGCTCTGCAGGTGGAATAAATACATTTTATGGTGTTAATTCTGACAATTCAAATATTTATGTCACGGGGAAATCTAAAGCATATCACCGCATCTTAATTACTGATAATGTGATTGCTAGAAATTTTTCTAGAATTTATTTCAGTGGAATTACAGTGAATACAACTCCTTACAGCCGAGTTTTAAATAATAAAATCATTGACAATTCAATGCAACTCGGAAGTAATAAAATGATGTATGTTTATGGGGCAGACAATAGTGTGATTAGTGGCAATGAAATTAGAAGAAATAATTTCAATTCAAATACTTTAGGACATTGTGTGGCTTTATATGTTTTATCAATTACCGATACAGTTTTTGTTACCAAAAATATTTTTGATTCGAATTTTGTAGCAAGTAGAGTCCATATGTTGAATGTAACTTTGTGTACCCGATTATTTATGCATGGCAACATTATTACAAATAATTACATTACAAATAATGGCATTGATTTTACAGGAGTATATTTTTCTAGGGTATATTACCTCAGGGCAAATTCAAATTTAATAGCTAAAAATCAAGGTGGGAATTCTCATTATTCATTTTATATTTTAGACAACACCGCTGGAACTTACGATCAAATTTACCAACAAAACACCGTCCAATACTCAGCTAAAAATGTAGTGACCAAAAATTGGGGATGGTATTTCGGATTAAATCATGCTTGTTCGATGATTGGCAATATTACAGTAAATACAGGTACATCAACTAATTATTTAGTTGAGTCTTCCAACGCAATTGGTGTCATAAAAGCAAGTGGAAATTTGTATTATTCCTCATCTACAGGGTATAGTTGGAAATTAAATACAAGTATTTATACAACTTTGTCAAATTGGCAATCTGCAATTGGTTCAACACAGGAGTATACAGGTGATCCCAAATTTTTAAATCCCTCTAAAAATGAATTTTATCCAATGGTTCAAGTAGCTCAAAATATAATATCCACCCAAAACGAATTTCCCAATGATTTATTTGGAGGGAAAAGAGCAAAAATATTAAGTGATATTGGTGCTTTGGAAAGTTACGGTGACATACAATTAAATAGAATTTATTTTACTTTCCCATCGAAAATTTGTTATAATTCCACATTCAATTTTAAAGCAAGAATTAAAAATTTAAATGTTGATACAATTAAAAATTTAAAGTTTAACATTTCAATTAATAACTCCAAATTTTTAACTATAGACAAAATCTTTTCCGTAAATCCATTAGATACTGCTTTGTGCGATTTTGATACCAAAGGATTTACATGGTTAAACGGAAAAAATACGTTGAAAATTTATTTATCTCTACCAAATGATTCTTTGTATAATGATTCAATAACGTATACATTCAATTCAAATAAATCTCCGGGAGGTGTTTTGAAATCAATTTCTTCTAAATCATTAAATTCACCAGTTTATTATCCTACAAATATTCCAGATGTAACAATATTGAATTTGCCTTGGAGCTATTCAATTCCACCTCCTTCGGGATATTCAAATTCAGATTATGGTACTTCAGGGAAATGGTACGCAAATGCAATAGCCAAAACAAAGAGTGGAACCTTAGTGAAAACTGCATCTGTAGTACCTGCGAATGGATCCAATAATGCCGAATGGACACTTGTAGTTTCTGATTCTAGCCTTCAAGATAGTACGTTATCCGTTGAATTAATTGTTTCGGATTTGGTAAATGGCTGCGATACAACATATCACCGGGAAGTTTATTTATGGCCGGTGCCAGTTCAAATATTTAATTATAAGCACGAAATATGTCAGCAAGATATTGTAATGTTCTATCATACTACAACTTCCAAATATGGTACAAATACTTTTAAATGGAATTTCGGCACTGGACCAAATGATACGTCAATTTCAAATATCCCTCAAAAAAGATATGATACAGCGGGTGTTTTTAAACTTAGTCGAATTTTATATAACAACAATTATAAATTTAAATTTATGTGGTATGATAGTATTATTGTTAATGGTAAGCCTGTATTCGAACTAACTAATACCCCAGCTTGTGAAGGAAGTCCTTTTTATATAATCAATAGAACCAAGCCGAGTACATCGAAGTTAGATTATGATTTTGGTTCGGGTAAAGTTACAATTTATGACACCCAATTTGTTTACAAATATCAAACTGTTGGCGATAAAACTTATAAAGTTTATGGTGATAACAAAGGATGTAAAAAAGAAATTACAGTGACAATCAATGTTGGTGATAGACCATTGTCGAAATTTGATATAAGCGGGAGTTACTGTGAAAAAGGATTAATGAATTTTATCAATAAAAGTACCATTGCAAATACAACTGTTTCTCTAAAATATGATTGGAAATTAGACAGTTCCGTTAAATCAATGCAATTAAATCCTACTTATAAATACAATAAAGTTGGGCAAAAATTAGTTACATTGATTGTAAATTCTACAGTTGGATGTTCGGATACATTTTCAAAAAATATTGATATTCTTCCAACGCCCAATGTGAGTTTTATAAATTCTTCAATTTGTAATTTAACAGACACAAAGTTAACAAGTACCACGCCAATATTGTCGGGAATAAATGCTGTTTATGAATGGGATCTAGACAAAGGGATAACTTTTACAGGAAATGAAATAGATTTTACATGGTCCAAAACAGGTTCTAGATTAATTAAATTAAAAGTACAATTTGATAATGGCTGCATTGATAGTCTAACTAAAATTATTGAAATAATGGGTTTGCCCACAGCTCAATTCCAGTTTTTGGATAGTCAGTGTTCAAACGATTCCATCAAATTTGCCAATTTGTCTAAAAGTCAAGGCAATAAATCCATGAATTTTATATGGTATTTTGATTCTAAGGATTCACTTAATCAAATGAGCCCTAAACATTTGTTTAAACATTATGGCGGTTCAATAAAATCCTTTAATGTAAGATTAAAAGTTACTGACGCATCTGGATGTATAAACGAAATTCAAAAAAGTGTCAGTTTAAAAGGTGTTGCAAGTACATTGAATTTTGTAGGTAAACCAGATTATGTAACCTATTACAGAGGAATTGCGCTAAATCCGATAAATACGGTAGGTGCAGAAGGTGGAGAAGCTGGAGTAAGTTACAAGTGGTTTTTACAAGGTATTGATACTCAAAGTACAGTTGGAACTATTGCGAGAATAGTTTATAATGTACCATCAGATAAAAATTATTTGGCTGAGATGTGGGCAACACAGGTTAGTACTGGATGTTTGGTTTACAATTCACAAAATGTAATAATTGACCGATTAAGTACAAGAAATCAAAATCTTTCTAAAATTGAGGTTTTTCCAAATCCTTCAAATATGAAAATAACAGTGAAATTATCTGAAACTTTAAACTCGGAATTAAATATTATTCTGATCGATGGATTAGGGAAATCAATAATAAATAAGAAAATAAATGTCAACTCAAATACTTTCGATATAGATGTTAGTGTGTTGAGTTCGGGAATTTATGATTTAAAATTGATTAACGAAAAGAATAATTATTCTACTAAATTGACAATTATTCGATAATTGTAATTGTTTTGGAGGGGCAATTTTTTTAAATCAATGAAATTGATGCAAAGATTATTAAATTGAACTTTTAGATAAATTAATTTATGATAAAAAATAACCGTAAAATTGGTAATTGTATTTTGGTTGCATTATTTATCATGATGTTAAATACTCAAATGTTAAAATCCCAAGGAATTTGTAATACGAATACAATATCTAAAGTATTACAATTTACTGAAGGAATAGTTGGCTCAGAGGTTTTTGATTCTATTAAGCATCAACAAATTAGTGTTTTTAATGGTGGTTTTTGGGTTACTGGATTTGCAACCACCTATACAACATCGGGTAATCAATTGTATATTGCAAAATTCAATGATACAGGTAAGTTGTTGTTATTTAAACATTTCGGTACCACCTCGAATGAAAATGGATATCCAATTTCTGCGCTAGCTACAAATTCTGGGGGAGTTGTAGTTTCTGCTGAAACATATAATTCTACACTTACATCGAATATGACAAGTATTCATTATTTTGATAATTTGGGAAATTTGAAATGGTCAAGAACCACGCCATCTTATGGAAATAAGGGTGGTTGTTATGATCAATTTCGTGATATTTATTTAGATAAAGCGAATAATGATATTTGGGGAATTGGTACGTCTGTACAACGACTTGGCGGTTCTCAAGCTGAAATCAATTTTGGGAAATTTGATTCATTGGGAAATTTTGTTTTTCTCAAATATATTACCGTTAAATATAGTGGTAATTTTTTAGGTTCACATGGCGTTCGGTTTATTCCAACAGTGGGAGCTGCTACAAGTTTGGGCGATTTTGCTGTATTGTTTTGGTCGGGTAGTGGAACCCTTCAAAAGGCTGGTTTAATGTATGTTACAAAAACGGGTTCGGTGAGTAATCTGTGGGTAGGAAATGCAAGCTATGGAAGTGTTTCAATTAGTGATGGCGTATTTTCTCCTTCAGGAAAGAGTTTATATCTTTATGGTTTTGCAAATAATTATTCAACAGGTAATCATTTACTTGTGGCCAAAATAAATCCTTTCAATTATAATTTAAATTGGGTAAACACTTATTCAACTTATAGCAAAGAGTTGCCACATTCAATTTTTTATGAAAATGACCAGTTGTGGATAACTGGAGTAAGTTCTGGAATATCCGGATCAGTAAATAAACGAATTGTTGCGAATTTAGATACTACTGGGGAAATTTTAGGGCAATGGGCGTATAACAATCCTGACAATTCAAGTGAGTCCTTTGAAACTTTGCCTGGTTGTAAAAATGATGTGGCTGTTTTGTCTAATGGCTCAACCGTATATGTTGGTTATACAAATTCAACTAGCCCCAATATAACTTTGTTATATACAAGTCCTTGCTCTAACTTTAATTGTTATTTTACTGCAACAAAGGCATTGACCAAACAATCATTTAAATATCAAGGTTATGCGGTTGATGGTTATATTACCAATGGAAGTAGTTTTCCTGATTTGAAAAATGTAACCGCCACTTCTTTAACAATTAAAAAGAAACAACTTTGCGCTGATTATTGTATTAAGCCCAAAACAACGCTTAAAAAAATTGATTCATTTTGTGTTAATGGAAGTATCATTGAACGTACCATTCAAGGGAATTCAGTAAAAATGCCTATTAAATATTTATGGAGCGATGGAGATACGAATATGAATAAAACATTCAAATCTACTGGGAAATATTATTTGCAGACGTCTAATTCCTGCGGTACCATTCTGGATTCAATAATTATCAAATCAGCGTCCCCAATAAATAAATTCACCATTTTAGATTCTGTATTTTGCAATAAAACAGTGAATTGGGAAAATGATCAATTAAATTTAAAAGGAAAGTATTTGTGGGACGACGGTACAATATTAAGCACTCGAACAATTGATAAACCAGGAAAGTATTGGTTGAAAATTAGAAATGTTTGTAATTCTGTGACTGATACATTTCAATTATTTATTAAAAATAATCCAAGTAAAACACTTAAATCATTAGACTCTATTTGTTTTAATGGTGGATTATTAAAAGTGAGTGCAACTCAATTACAGACTGCAGATGGTCCCTTTGCTTATAATTGGAATAATGGTACTACAGATTCAATAATTACCTTCACGAAACCTGGGTTGTATGTTTTAAAAACATCCAATTTTTGCAATACAATAGAAGATAGTATTTTGGTGAAGCCTATTTTAGGCCCTAAAACTTTTAATGTGAGAGATACATTCTATTGTATTACCTCAAAGCAATTTTCGTTTGATGTTTTTCAACCAAATTGCAAATATTTGTGGAGTAACAATAGAACATCTAGTTCAAATACATTGCAAAAGAAAGGACATTATTGGGTAAAAATTTCCAATAATTGCAGTTCTATTACAGATAGCTTCGACATATTTGAGCAAATTCCTCCAATTCGAGAAATAAACACCTTAGATTCAATATGTAATAATGCAAAAATGGATCTGGTGTTAAAGGGAACGCAAAAAAACTTAAATTGTTTGCCTGCTAATTACTTATGGAGTACCGGAGAATCAACTTCTGAAATTAAAATAAATAATCCAGGTAAGTATTTTTTGCAAACTTCAAATCATTGTGGGAAGAGAACAGATACAATCAATTTTAAGGAAATTCTTCCTCCTAAACCAATAGAATTTAAAGATACCCTTCTTTGTAGAAATCTTATTTATATAATTTGCGCAGACAGTCAGTTAAATTGCAAGTATCTTTGGAGTGATGGTGATACTTCTAGTTCTAAAATAATCACTAAAGAGGGAGTTTTTGCAGTTCAAAAGTACAATCAATGCGGAACTAAATCAAAGCAATTTACAGTTGAATTAGATTCTATACCCGCTAAGACATTGTCTCTAAGTAAAGTAATTTGTGATGGTAAATTTGAAACAATGAATTTAACCGGATTTAACCCTAAATGGAAATATTCGTGGTTGAATTCTGGGCAAGACGTAAATTATTTTGTTTTGAAAGCCGGCGATACGCTGCTTTTAAATGTGAGCAGCAAATGTGGGAATTATGTTGACTCAATTATTGGAATAAAAAAATACTGTTCTCCTTGTGGTATTTATATGCCTAATGCATTTACTCCATTTAACCATGATCAATTAAACGAACAAATTCAGCCAATATCAAGTTGCAATATAAAACATGGCTACTGGTCTGTTTATAACAGTTGGGGTGAATGTATTTTAAACAAAGCACAGATTTCTCAAGCTTGGGATGGAACTTATATGGGAAAGCGTGTTCAACCAGGAGTTTATATTTATATAGTTTATGGTTTGTTTGAAAGAAGTGATGCCGGTAGTTTTAAATTATTTGGCAACATTACTATTTTAGATTGATACAATTACGCCTTCGGCTCCCTAGGCATTTTCATTTCGATTTTGGCTAGAATAATTGAAATTGCCAATAATCCCAAGGTTAATACAATTGGCAAAATAACAAGTCCTAATCCGCAAAGGATTCCTATTCCTGAGACAACCCATATAAAGGCTGCCGTTGTTACTCCCAATATTTTGTCGTTGTGTTGAATAATAACTCCTCCACCCAAAAAGCCTATGCCGGTAACAATGGTTGAAATAATACGACTTGGATCAGATGGGACACTACTTTCAATTAAAAAAGCTCCCAAAGTAAAAATGCAAGAACCCACGGTAATTAAAACAATGGTTTTTAAACCTGCTACTTTGTTTTTCTTTTCTCTATCCCAACCAATAATGGCTCCACAAACTGTTGCTGCAAGTATTTTTGGTAACACCGTATATAATAATTCAATTTCTTTGAGGTAGGTCATAACATCCGCAAATTAAACATTTTATCATGTTTAAAACACCTCGTAAAAATCACCTTGAAAAAATGTGTGCAAATACTCTGTCTTAAAAATGGATATCAACGCCATCAAATGTACCTTGGCAGCTATTATTCAATACAATGGTGAAACAAATTTCCCTCAAAATTAATAAAGTAGCATGCATCTTCATTTTGATGTGTACTTTTTGGAGTAACGCATCTTCACAAACAGACCGCTTTATCCCTTATAAAATCAAAAATGATGTTTGGATTTATGTCCGTCCGAACTCTTCAAAACCAGTTATTGCAGAGGAATTTCAACAAGCCAAACCATTCAATTATTTGGGACAAGCCCAAGTGAAAATTGAAGACAAATGGAAATGGATTGACACAACGGGGAAATATGTGTTCACTGAGTATGATTCAGTAGCATACCTTAGAAATAAAGACCTTTATTTAGTGAAACAAAAAGGGAAATTCGGGGTGATTTCTGGTATTTCGAAACTTGAAATTGTTTCAACGCAATTCGAAAACATTGAGCTTATGAAATTCGGCGATGAAAAGTCAAGACAAAAGATGTCAATGACTTCAACATTTGATCAGATTGATTTATTAGGCTTTACTACACAAAAAGGAAAGAAAAAAGTTCAACTTATACAAATTTGGTTAAATACGAATACAAAGGCTAGGGTTGCAATTTCTAATGATGTTTTTGAAACAATTGGCTACCACGATTATGATTTGCAAAATTTTAATACTCGGTTGTTTTCGGTAACAACTGGAGAGTCATTTGGAATTCTCAATACCCAAGGCAAAACCATTGTCCCTCCAAAATATTCTCAAATTCAAGTTGTTGATGCATTAATCAATGCGAATAGTTATAAAAAGTACTTCGTTGTGGATATTGACCAAAAACAAGGATTGTATAACAACGACGGTCAATTGATTTTAAAGCCAATTTATACAGGCGTGTCTAAATTAGAAAATTGCCATCTTCCTATTTTTAGAATTCAAGGTAATTCCGATTTGATGGGTTTGTATTTTGGAAATAGTTCCCAAATTATTGAACCGAAGTATATTACCTTGAACTTTTTAGAAGCAACTCAAATTGTAACTTGTAGAGACAAAAAATGGATTGAAATGTATCAGTCTAACGGAAGTAGATTGTTGTCAAATTTAGAAATTTCCGAATTAAAAGAATTGATTCCAGGAATTTATACCTACATGTCGGTCAATAATTTATTCGGATTAACTACCAATAAAGAAATGTTACTTTCGGCCGATTATGATGAAATCAAACAAATTGGTTCAAGTAAAGTAATTGCGTTAAGAAAGAAAAATAAATGGGCATTATATTCCACTTCCAAAAAGCAATTGGGTGCATTTGAGTTTTTCTTTATTGGGAATTATAGTCAAATGGGATTAATCAATGCGGCAAATGATAAAAAACAATATGGTTTTATTAATGAGGAGGGTAGTTGGATAATTCCGGCGAAATATAACAATACCATGTGTTTCAATCAAAATTACCCACTATTAAGTAATGTTGTGGATGATATTAAAATTGCCCCGGTTTCTCAAAATGGTAAGTTTGGTTTCATTGACGCAAAAGGAAATCCGTTTATCAATTTTGAATATGACAGTGCTCAGCCTTTCTCGGGACTAATTGCGGCTGTTAAATCTAAATATGGTTGGCAAGTGATAGGGAAAGGTAAAAAGTTAATGACACGCTTTTATCAACACGTAAAAATTGTTTCTGGGGTTGCTTTAATCAACCACAAGGATTCTTCAGGGGTTCTTGATTTTGAGGGACGGTGGATTTTCCCAATGACAAAAAAAGCAAATTACAATATCGTTGACCACAGTTCCGACAATTTTCCTTTTCAGCGTATTCAAGATGAATTGTCGTTTACCCAGGTTGCCGTGATTAATTCATTTGGATATTTAATTGCCAAAATTGAAGATTTTACCATAGAGAAAATCGACAATTCCTCATGGTTATTGTTAGGAAAGAAGCAAAATTTATTGATAAATTCATCTGGAGAAGTAACCGATTTGAAAGTATTTGGAGAATTCGAATGGTTGAACGACGCACATAAAATTGGTGTGTTTAAACAGAAAAATGCAAACATTATCAAAACAGCCTATTTTTCAACTGCAACAAAAAAAGTACTCACTCAATTAAATGACGTACAATTAGAATTTGATGAAGAAACGTCAAAGTATAAAGTTTCGAAAAATAATCAAATAGGATTTATAGACGAGTCTTTTCGTTTGTTGTTGGCTCCTGAATATAAAAACATTGTAGCTGTGAAAAACGAGATAAACTATCATTTCATAGTTCAAAATTACAATGGCAATTATGCAATTATGAATGATAAAAACGGTTTTATCATTCCATTTGAAAATCAATTCATTTACGATAAAAAATATTCAGTAGAAACCCAAAATGGTGTCATTGAGAAAACTTTGTTTTGTGTTAAAAAGGCAAACATGAATCAATACTATTCCCAATCGCAAAAAGGTTTTAATTTGGTTTACAAGGAAATAGACAACACAAACAACGAGTTGAATATTATTTCCGATAACCTATTTGAAATTCTTGATGCTGAAAATGAAGTTTTGTATTATACAGATAAAAACGGATATAGATATATCCGAAAAACAGTGAATTGAAACAATTAAAGCAGATTGATTTACGTTAATGCTTTTCTTTATTGAAAGGAATAATCAGTAGCGGAACAGTTGAATGGCGAATCACATATTCAGCTGTACTTCCCATGAGTAAATGCGACAATCCCGTAAAACCATGGGTTCCCAAAACTACATATTTAGGTTTGATTTCTTCAATTGTATCTATTATTTCGTTTTCAGGATCACCAATTTTGGTTAATGGAATAATTGTATGATTGGGATAGTCGGTTTGGAATTTTTTAATTTTCGAACTGGCAAGATTTAAATAGATATCCCATTGATCGTTAAAGGGGAATTGAACTTCAGTTGGGAAATAATTTATCACCTGATTCACAACTATTAAAATATGTGCAGTTGACTCAATTGAACTGGCTAGTTCAAGCCCTTTTTGCACAACCAACGAACTTCCTTCGCTTAAGTCAGTGCATATTAAAATTGTTTTTTTCATAAGGCGATTTTGTTTTTTCAAACTATCGTAAACAAAGTTATACAATTAATTAAGTTCGTTTAATTGATATCTAATAAATTACATTAATCGCCATTTTAATACATGAATGGTATTCGTAATCTATGAAACAAATGGGTTGATTGGTTATTTTACCAATAAAATTTGACCAACCGCAATATTACTACCCTTCATTTTATTGAGGGACTTTAATTCGTTTACGGTCATGTGGTACTTTTTCGAAATACTAAAGAGGGTTTCGCTGCGTTTCACTTTGTGTTTTTTTATTGCGAATGGAATTTTCTCTTCCATGTCCTTTTTAGGCAATACCTCAGATATAGTTTCCTTTTTTGGAGGATCAACAATTATAACTTCCTCAGGAACTAAAATTGGTTTTGATTGGGTTGTTTTTGTTGGCTTATTTAACTCGGTGCCAATTTTGGTGTAAATTTTGAGTTTTTGGCCGTTTTTAACGGCGTATCTCTTTAATTTGTTCCAATGCTTCACTTGGAGTGTTGAAACGTTGTAAAGGTCGGCAATTGACGAAATGGTTTCTCCGCGATGCACTTTATGTATAACCCAATCATAAATTGGAACTTCTGACACCGGAATTTGAATTTCATTTTTGCTGGATGTGTCAATTCGATATAAATATCCACTGTCTTTTATAGCTACCCAAATTCCATTTTCCATATCTGACTTTGAAAACAATCGGTTGGATGTATTTTTCAACGCTTGAAAAAGCAATGATCCTTTTAATTGATTTCCTAATTCAGTTAATTCTCTGCCATTGTTCGATGCCAAGCCTGTATCAATCCAGTTTTTCATGGATTTGTTTCCTCCAGAAATTCGATACCAATCATAAAATCCAACTTTTTCTGTTTTCGCAATATGGCTCAAAAGCAATGAATACTTAGCTAAA
Organism: Flavobacteriales bacterium; assembly: GCA_947450405.1. Lineage (GTDB taxonomy): Bacteria > Bacteroidota > Bacteroidia > NS11-12g > UBA955 > VMCP01. Next base: position 2,821 of record CANFVI010000002.1, on the reverse strand, counting down.
ATATCCCAACTATATTTCCCTTTTAATTGATCTTGACTAGATACTAGAATGATGCCTGGTTTCGAAGCGGCTGATTTCAAAAGAGTAATCAATGATATAATATTTTTTTTGATGTAAGCTTCATCATAGTCGGTTGTAAAAAAATCATAGACACCAAGATCCAATAAAACCAAATCGGGTTTGTAGATATTTAAGTCATTTCTTAGCATTGATTCTCTCATAACATTCGAAAATCCGGCGCCATTGTTGCCAATAGTATGCATCAAAATGCCTTTATCTGATTCAGTTTCTAAGCTAAATCCATATAATTCAAAACTTATTTGACTTTGTTCTCTTTTCTTTATTTCAAATAAGTAAGTAGACTCCCCTGATTTTAAATCAATAACAATTTCGTTTGTAAATGAATCTTTAGGAAAGGTGTATATATCAATTCGTTGTGAATCAGATTTTGTAATAACCTTTAGGTCAAATGACTTGTGGGTTCTTTTGCAGAAAATATGAAGTTTTTTATAATCAGATCTAATATTTTGTCTGTTTAAAACAACTTTGATTTGTGCGTTTTCATCAAAAGTCTTAGCGGTTACCCCAGTTAATCCCAATGGCAATTCTGGGAACTTCTCTGTGTTTTTTGCGTAAATCCATTTCCCATTGTGATAAGTTTGATAATTATTTACTCCTGTAATTCTTGCCGTTGAGTTCGCAAAGAAATATCCATAGCCACCATATCCAAAAGAGCTTTGTAACAGCGATTTAACTTTTGTTGAATAACTTCCTTGTTGAACTTGATAATCACCAAGGTGCAAAATGGTGGCCTTTTTCTTAACGGAATTTATGATTTTACTAAATGCGGGTTTTAATATTACCTTGTTTGTAATTTGAACAATATTTGCTTGGGTATCTATAAACGGATACTGAGTTACGTTGATGTGTGTCCAATTTTGGCCCATTAAACTTCCATTTGCAAAAAATAGCAAAAAAGCTACAATACTATAGCGAATTGGAAAGTTTAACATATTGAATGTATTGAAATTAAGCGTCTAATTTCTCAGTAATGATTTGATTAGTAATTTTTGGATCAGCTTTTCCCTTCGATCTTTTCATTACTTCACCAACAAACATCCCCAATAATCCTTTTTTACCAGATTTATATTCTGCTACTTTTTCAGGGAAAAGGGCAAGAACTTCATCAATGATTTGTTCAATAAAGGAAGTATCAGAGTTTGTTGCCAAATTTAATTCCTCAACAATTTGTTTTGCCGTTTTTTCAGGAGAAGATAGGAGAGATGGGAACAACTTCTGGCTGGCAATAGAGTGATTGATTATTCCAGAGTCAATGAGCTGAATGACTTCGGCTATTTGACTGGGCTTAAGTTGAAAATCACCTAAGTCTAGGGCATTTTCATTTAAATAACCTCTAATTGCCACGGTAATCCAGTTACTTGCAGCTTTGAAATTAGGAGTTAATTTGCATAAATCTTCAAAATAAAATGCGCTAAGTTTATCATCAATTAAAACAGCGGCGTCGTAATCAGATAAACCGTAACTATTTGTAAATCTGTTAAACAAAGCCCTTGGTAATTCAGGCATTTCTGATTTAACTTTTGCAATATATTCCTCGGTGATAATGGTAGGTGGCAAATCAGGTTCAGGAAAATAACGGTAATCGTTAATGGCTTCCTTTTTTCTCATTGAAAAAGTAGTTCCCGCCAAGCCGTTGAATCCTCTGGTTTCTCCATCAACCTTGCCGCCGTTTTCAATCACTTCTATTTGGCGTTGAATTTCAAAATCAATGGCACGTTTTACATTTGAAATTGAGTTCATGTTTTTAACCTCAACTTTGGTTCCAAAAACTTTAGAACCTTTTGGCATTACTGAAATATTTGCATCACAACGCAAACTTCCTTCTTCCATATTACCATCGCAAATTTCAAGATAGCGCACCAATCGGCGTATTTCGGTAACAAAAGCATACGCTTCATCGCCAGTTTTTATGTCTGGCTCTGTAACAACTTCAATTAAAGGGGTTCCGGCACGATTATAATCAACCAAAGTATCATTTAAATCTTGGTCGTGCATACTTTTCCCCGTGTCTTCCTCCATGTGAATTCGAGTTAAACGAATATTTTTCTCAACCCCATCTTTCGGTTTAATAGTAACAAAACCATTGTTGCATAGAGGAGTATCAAATTGGGTAATTTGGTAACCTTTTGGTAAATCCGCATAAAAATAATTTTTACGTGAATATTGATTTACCCTTCTTATATCGCAGTCTAATGCCAATCCCATTTTAATTGCCATTTCAACTGCAGATTGATTGTGGACCGGCAAAGTACCTGGATGTCCTAGGCTAATTGGGCTAACTTGTGTATTTGGAAGTGCACCATACTCAGTACTATCGCTAGAAAAAGCTTTGCTCTTTGTTTGTAATTGTATGTGGATTTCTAATCCTATAACCGCTTCAAATTCAGACATTTTATAATTTTTTAGGGATAAAAAAGTGATTTTTTTATTTTCACAAAGATAAGATAAAAGAATCTCAAGATGTGAAAGTTTGCCCACAATGAATTAGAGATTTACACAATTTTCTGATTTGTATATTGATGTTGTCCAAAGTATACAATCAAATTTTTGATTGGGCATTTAAGTTTGTGTGTATCTTTGCAGGAAGGCAGTCTGATCTATCGACTCACGCAAGTGAGTAGGAAAGTCCGGGCAACACAGGGCGTCGCACTTCCTAACTGGAAGGGATTTTGGGCAACCAAAGTTACAGAAAGTGTCACAGAAACTAAACCGCCTCTTCGGGGGTAAGGGTGAAAAAGTG
>CANFVI010000001.1 GCA_947450405.1 Flavobacteriales bacterium | reverse complement strand
GCGCTGTTAAACAAAAATTGAGTTATACCCAATCCATTGCCATAGCCATACCACCAAAAAAGGTAGGCAAACCTAACCAAAATGCTTGTGGCAAGAAAATGGTAAACAAGGTAAGAGCGATACCACTAACAATGCATAATGCCCAATATCCTTTTGTGTTGCGTTTTTCGTTACTCATAGGTCGTGCGAAGATAATATCTATTTTTATACTAACAATACTTTTTTTTGATTATTCAAATCAAACATTTGTAGTTCAATTACTTATAATGTTGTCTTCCCAATGGCGAACAAACTTACTTCCCCATTTTACTTTCAAATTTGTTAAATTCAGGTCTTCGACCAATGCCATCTTCACTGCAAGCAAAGGAAAATTCACCCCTGCCAACTCACAAGCCGATGTTGTTCCTTGCAATCTTGGGTTGATTTCCAGCAAATGAGGCATTCCTTGCGCATCTTCTTTCCATTGAATTCCAATGGGTCCATGTAAATTCAATTGATTTACCAACGACATGCAAAAAGCCTTCAGGGTAAAATTATTTTCAAACGTTCCTGCCACACTAATTCCACCAATCATCTTATCTCTTGTTCTAGGTACACAAGCCAGTACTTTGCCGTGATCACATAACAAATCGACACTATATTCAATTCCCGGCAAATAGGCCGAAATCATCAATAAATCTTCAAATTCTTTGGGCATTCTACTCGTCCATTCCTTTAATGTCATGGGTAAAATTCCAGCCTTTTCTGTCAGGAAATCATTCGCAACTTCTTGTACTATAATTCCAAATCCCCTACTGCCATTGCCTTCTACAGGCTTAAAGCACAAAGTATCATGCGCATCAAACAAGGATTTGGCCATTTCTGTAAATCCAACTTTTCCCATTGCAAATCCAAAATCAGGAACCGGAATATCTGTTTCGTTCTTAATTTGATGATGCAACAACCTTCCTTTGTTGTTGGCGATTTCAAGTCCCTCCAAATCAGAAATAAGAACTTTTGTTCCAACACTTTCAATTTGACTTTTATTTATTGATAATGGAATAAGTTCTCTGGTGGTAATGGGAAGTACCACATCAATATGTTTATCCTTGCAAATTTGAATTACCTTTTCAATATATTGGTCGTCGGAACTTGGCGGCATAACGAAAAATTCGTTTGCCAAAACTTTGCCATAAGGATTAGGGTTAGTGTCGCCAGCAAAAATTTCAATGCGAGAATCTTTGCGTAAACACCTCACAATGCCAGCAAAACCAGGCGCTCCGGCACCAGACGGGATTAAAACTTTGATGGTTGTTTTTGCAGTCATTTCAGTCGCGAAGTTAACTCAAGCATCTTGAAATAAAAAAGTAACGTTGTGTTGATTTATGCTATTAAAAGCGCGAAAAAAAAGAATTATCTTTGTGGAAATTTAAAAATGAGTCATCAATCGTTTATTTCAGGTTTAAAAAATCAAATTGGGCAATCAGTTACACTCAAAGGTTGGGTATCTAACAAAAGAGAAGGTAAGGGCATTGCATTTGTTATTTTGAGGGACGGAACAGGTTTCTGCCAATGTGTTGTAACTGCCGAAACAGCAGGAGAAAATGGATTGAATTGCGCTCAAAATATAAGCTTAGAATCAAGCGTAATTCTGGTTGGTACAGTTTTATCTGACGAGAAACAAATTGGTGGAATTGAAATTCAAGTTACTCAAATTGAAGAGGTTGGAACGAGTATTGATTACCCTATTTCTAAAAAAGAACACGGTATTGAGTTTTTGATGGATCAACGCCATTTATGGTTAAGAAGTACCCGTCAATGGGCCATTATGCGAATCAGAAATACCATCATTTTTAGCATTCATAAATATTTTCAAGAGCAAGGATTCGTTCAAATGGATGCCCCAATTTTCACCGGAAATGCTTGTGAAGGAACATCTAATTTATTTGAAACAGATTTTTATGGTGATCCTGCCTACCTAAGTCAAAGCGGCCAACTTTATGGTGAAGCGATGGCAATGGCAATGGGACGTATTTATACATTTGGTCCTACTTTTAGGGCAGAAAAATCAAAAACACGCCGTCACCTTTCTGAATTCTGGATGATTGAACCAGAAATGGCGTTCTACGATATTTTCCAAAACATGGATTGTATTGAAGGAATGTTGCAAGCAGTAATCAAAGATGTGCTAGCCAATTGCAAATCAGAGCTTGAAACCATTGGAAGAGATGTTTCTGTTTTAGAAAGTTCTTTGGGTGATTTCCCAAGAATGACGTACGATGAAGCAGTTCGCATTATCAAAGGAGAACAAGATGTAAATGGAGTTAACAGCATCAAAAGTCTTGAAGATGAACTTGCATCAAAACAAACCAAACTTGCTGAAATTGATGCTGAAGTTGCTGATAAAGAAAGTAAAATTAACGGTGGTGGATTGAAAAAAGGAGAAATCAATTTCTTCACCAACAAAGTAAATACATTGAAACAAGAAAAATCAGACATAGAAGAAGACTTACGCAATATTCCTCAGTGGATTAACAGCGCAAGAACTTTCGAATATGGCAACGATTTTGGCGGTAGCGATGAAACTGTACTTACCCGTTTATTTGACCGCCCTGTAATGGTATACGATTGGCCTCATGAAGTGAAAGCCTTCTATTTAAAACGCAACCCGAACGATTCTCGTTTTGCCCGCGGTGTAGATGTTTTGGCTCCTGAGGGATATGGTGAAATTGTTGGTGGTGGAGAACGTGAAACTAACGTAGAAAGTCTTATTGAAAAGATCAAAGAACACGATTTACCAATGTCTGAATTCGAATGGTATTTAGACTTGCGTAGATTTGGTTCTGTACCTCATTCAGGTTTCGGATTGGGATTAGAAAGAATGGTAACTTGGGTGTGCAAATTGAAGCACGTAAGAGAAAGCATTCCTTTTCCAAGAATGTACGGACGTCTTAAACCATAAACAAAAAAGGGGCTTTCGCCCCTTTTTTTAAATACTGTTAATTATCAATTACTGAAACAACTCTAAAGGTGTAAATAAATCAGCACCAGAAGGAGTTTTGGTGTTGGTATTGATTTCATCTTGAGGATATAAGAATCTCTTAGGTAATCCTTTGGTTCCAAAAGTTGGAACAACACCGATTAAATTGTTAGTTCTTCTTACATCACAGAAAGGTTCAAGTTGACCAAATAAACTCACATATTTTTCTGTTAAAATTTCATTAAAGAAAACTCACGAAATATGGCATTTTATTTCAAATCCATCATATTAATGTAAACATCTGATTAAGTTGTCAATACAATAGCTTAACAAAAAATAAAAAAAACACACCAAAAAATCAACAAAAATTTTGCATTATCACTTATCATTGTATTTTAATGTTACATATGGTATTTGCAAAATATTATAAATCAATCTTTTTGAAAAAAAATAGAATTAATTCTCCTTTTTTTAAATATTTTACGAAGGATTTCGCATCTTTGTTAAATCAATGATTTGCTCTTTTTTTATCTTAAATAATCTAAAACAAATAAATTTAACTGATATTAAACATTTCAACAATTAATTAATTAAACAAATTTTGTTAGACTTCCACAATCATATAATTCCAGCAATTGACGATGGCTCCACAGATAGTGAAACATCTATTGCACTAATTACAGGTTTACAACAATTAGGTTTTACCGACTTTATTTTTACCCCTCATATTATTTCTGACACACATCCAAATACCAAAGAAACCATTGAAAATGGTTTTGATGTTTTAAATGTTGCTTTAAAAAATGACAATATGAAGATCTCCTCTTCATTTGCAGCAGAATATATGATGGATGATATGTTTCATCAAAAATTACGAAATAAAGAACCGCTATTAAAGCTTCGTAACGACAAAATTCTCGTCGAATTTTCTTATATTCAACGTCCAGACTATGTTGAACATATTAGTTTTGATATGCAAATTCAAGGGTATGAACCCATTCTCGCGCATCCAGAGAGATATATCTATTATCACAATAATTGGGAATCAAATTATAGTCATTTAAAAGATCTAGGATTTGAACTTCAATTGAATTTATTATCTTTGACACCATACTACGGAAAAGAAGTTCAAAAAATTGCTCAAAAAATGCTGAAGGCTGGTATGTTTGATTTTGCATGCACCGACATTCATCATCTTCGCCATTTAGAAGCATTTAATAATTTTTTTACAAAAAAATCATTGGCTGAACTCTTCGATCAAAATCATTTCAGAAATAACGAGTTACAAGCGTAATTCGTTATTCTTTTATTACAAGTATATAGAAAAAGGGGCTTTCGCCCCTTTTTCATTTTATTCAATATCAAATTTTCAAATGCATCAATATCCAAATAATTCTTCAAGGGTTAATTCCTTAACCTTGCCGTATTTAGACATATCCTCTTTGCTGATTTTTTCGCGACTTGCCACAATTGCCAAATGATAAATCTTATTCGCAATGTGATTTTTATGGAAATTAGAAATATCAGAAATTTTTATACTTCCTATTTCTTGATAAACAGATTTGTTAGGATCTTCAGTTAATCCTTTTTCTTGCATAGCCCACATCATACCCACATAATTTTCAGGCATTACCCTTTCAGTTTCTATTCTATTTACAATGCTCTGTTTCGCCAATCCAAAAACTTCCTCATCTGCAGGCATCTGCGTCAACAATTCATTCATTGAAGCAATTGCATCGTGGAATTTATCAGCTTGCGTTCCAACAAATGCCGACATCATATAAGGTTTTGTTGGCTTCTTTGGCTCATTAAAAATTGCGTACGTACTGTAAGCCAATGCCTTCGCTTCCCTAATGTTTTGAAATACTACACTACTCATGTCACCACCAAAGTATTGGTTAAATGCCACAACTGTTGGGTGTAATGCAAAAGTATAATCTCCAGCATTTGTCCACCAATTGATGGTAGCTTGAACTTGTGGATAATGCGTAAAATACACTTCCTTCTCTGTCATTTTACGCTCAGTAAATACAGGTATATCCTTTTTGCCTGATTTGAAACCTTTTGGCATAAATCCACTTTCGCTCAAATTACTTAAAACAGAATTCTCGATCTTCTCATCTTTCAACTTTCCTTCTAATGCCCTAGGTCCATAATAACTAATTTCATAGCTACCCATTAATACCTCTTTCAATAATTTTAAAAGCTCACCTGACTTAATATTCTTCAAATCGCTATTTTTAATAATCCAAGTACTTGGATTGTTTGGACCATACATCACATACTGCGACAATTGGCGCTGAATGATGCGTGCATTGAACTTATTATTCTCACGACTTTTCAAAATATCACCAATTAAACTTTGTAACGCTTTTTCATTAGGCATTGGATTGCGCAATACACTTTGCACCATTTTTAGCGCTTCATTGAAATTCTCATCTGGTCCATTCAAATTAATGTAAGCATGTTCCTCATCATTTGAAACACTGTATTTACAACCCAAATCGTACATTTTCTTGCTGAAATCTTCTGAACTCATCTCTTTTGTCCCTAAAAATTTCAAATACGAAAACAACAATGAAGTGCGTTTATCATGCCAACTGCCTTGGTTGAATTTAAGTGTTAAATTAAACAAACGATTGTCAGCATTTTTTACATAGTAAACAGGAGCGATACCCGATTTAGAAACTGTGATGTTTTTTGAATCAAAAAAAGCAGGCGCAATTTGTACTGATGGCATTTCTAACCAATCTTTTACAAATTTGCTCTGTTTATCTCTATTCAATTCAACTGGATTAATTTCAGGTTTGACAATTTTATTTGCCTTTGGTGCTTCCCCTTTTCTTTTATAAACCACTACCCTGTCATTGCCCAAATATTCATTTGCAAATGCAACAATTTCAGCTTTAGAAATTTCAGCCATCAAAGCCAATTCACTCGCAGCCGCTCTGTAATCCAAATCATTCACAAAAGTGCTCATTAAGAAACTTGTTCTTGATTCATTTTCTTTGAAAGACTCAATTTTGCTAATTTCTTCGTTTAATAAAATCGACTTTAACATTTTTTCGTCGAACTCACCTTTTCTAATTTTTTCTAACTGAGCAAGCAACAAGTCTTTTAATTCCTCTAATTTTTGACCTTCCTTAGGTTTTCCGGTTAAAATAAACATGGAATAGTCTTTCATAATGTCTGTTCCACTGTTGGCAGCCAAAACAAGTTGCTTTTTTACCAAATTCAAATCAATTAATCCCGCCGATGAATTATTCAACAACAAATCAATTAACTTGATAATTGTAGCTTCTTTGCTTTTCGCACCTGGAGCCCTGAATCCAATGGTTAAATTATCTGCATCAGGACCAACCAATTCAATTGTTCTTTCAGTATTTCTTGGAGTTTCTTCTTCAAAGTTATATACAGGAACCTCTGTTTTCTTCATGTAAGAAAACTTTTCAGCTACCAATTTAGCCGCTTCGTCAGGATTAAAATCTCCTGCCATAATAATGGCCATATTGTTTGGCACATAATACGTATTGTAATAATTGCGAATGGCTTTCAACGAAGGGTTTTTCAAGTGCTCTATGGTACCAATGGTGGTTTGTAATCCATAATTGTGTTTTTTGAAAAGTTCAGCATAAATTGCTTCCCAAACTTTATCTCCGTCGCGGTCCATACCAATGTTTTTTTCTTCATAAACCGCTTCAAGCTCAGTATGAAACAAACGTAAAACTGGATTTCTATATCTTTCAGATTCCAATGTTAACCATTTGTCCATCATATTGCTAGGAACATCATTCACATAAACTGTCATGTCATTGGAAGTAAAAGCATTTGTACCTTCAGCACCCATTGCTTGACACATTTTATCAAATTCATTTGCAATGGCAAATTTTGCTGCAAGCTGACTTGTGCTGTCAATTTTGTGATAAATTGCAGTACGAAGTGCCTCATCTTTTGTAGAGTTATATTGCTCATACAATGCGTCAATTTGATCTAACAATGGCTTTTCTTTGCTCCAATCGTAGCTGCCGTATTTATCCGTTCCTTTAAACAACATATGTTCTAAGTAATGAGCCAAACCAGTATTGGTTGAAGGGTCGTTTTTAGAACCAGTTTTTACCGCAACCATGGTGTTGATTCTCGGCGATTTCTTGTTGGTAGATGTAATTAATGTCAATCCGTTTTTAAAGGTATAATACCTCACATTTAATGGATCGTTTTGAAACTTGCGCATCACCCAGTTTTCTGATGGATAATCGGCATAGCCATTAATTTTTTGTTGTGCACCTAAAACACTTGCAAAAAGACAAAGTCCTACGAAAATATATTTTTTCATATTTTACAAAAATACAATTCTATTTTCTTCGTCCAAGCGATTTATCTTCGCGGCTGTGTCTAAACTTTTTCATAGGGTGTTTCTTTCCACTGGAAGTAACCAAGGAAATTCAATTGCAAATTTGAACCTTGCGAACATCCTTTTGAGCCAACAAATTGGCCTGGTCAAAAACACTTCTTCATTTTATAAAACTTCAGCGTGGGGCAAGACAGATCAACCAGATTTCATCAACCAATGCATTGAAATTTTTACCCCATTCCCTCCCAAAATGCTCATGCAAAAAATCCTTCAAATTGAAAAACAATTGGGTAGGATAAGACATGAAAAATGGGGACCAAGAACTATCGACATAGATATCTTATTATTCGACAATATTGTTTTGAGGGACAATGACCTTGTTATTCCGCATCCACAAATGCAAAATAGGAATTTCGTGTTGGCTCCGCTCGCAGAATTAGCTCCCAATTTCATCCATCCTTCATTGAAAAAAACCATGAAGCAATTGGCTTTTGAAACCTCAGATGCACTGCCAATTAAAAAACTTCTTTTCTTATGATTTTGATTCCAGAGATTTTTCCAAGTATCCAGTGGTTTATAATGGCCCAAAAACAAGGAAAAAACAATCTACTAAAACAGTTCTCAGCGCCAAATAACAAATACACCAACAAATATATCATTGCAGGACCCAATCAACTTCAAACCTTAACAATTCCGTTAATATCAAGTTCTAAATCAGATTATTTCCCTCAAATTCAAATAGACTATTCTCAAAAGTGGATTCGCGAACACAAAAATGCCCTGCAAACTGCCTATGGCAAATCTCCTTTTTTTGAATATTACGATTACAGAATCTTCGACGTTTTTGACAAACAAATTCCTGAACTTGCCAAACTCAATCAATCATTATTGGAATTAACAACCAAACTTGTGGGCTTGGAAAACATCGAATTCTCGCAAATTGAGAATAATGATACCCAATTGATTTTTAACTCCGACAAAATGGAAACTCCAACTCCCGAGTTTTCGCAAGTATTTGATGCAAAATATGGTTTTCGCCCAAAAGTTTCTATTCTCGACTTGCTATTCAACCTAGGACCACTTTGTAAAGATTATTTCCAAGCAGAATTTTAATTACATTTGTTTCATTCATGTCAATTGTTAAAAAACTAGCATCGCAAACAGCCATTTACGGATTGAGTACCATGGTTGGGCGATTCATCAATTACCTTTTGGTTCCACTTTATACCGCCTATTTGAGTGACGTTTCAGATTACGGAGTTGTAAGTGTAATGTTTGGTTATGCCAGTTTATTTTCAGTTGTTTTTGCTTTAGGCTTAGAAACTGCATTCTTCAATTTTGCCCAAAAATCAGAAAAACCAGAGCGGGTTTTTTCTACCGCCACACTGACCCTAATTATCACTGGGTTTATTTGGGTCATCCTTTCTAAATTCTTCGCCAATTCAATTATGCATGCGGCAGGCTATCCAAGCCATCCTGAATACGCAATTTGGTTTACCCTAATATTAGCCACCGATGCAATTACTGCATTGGGATATGCATGGCTAAGAAACCAACAGAAACCTTGGCAATTTGCCATCATTCGACTGTCGAATATTGGTATCAATGTGCTCGCAAATATTTTCTTTTTAATTGGCTGTCCTTATTTATCAAAGCATGGTTATACCTGGGCCGATTCTTGGGCACAACCAGAAAATATGGTTTCCAATATTTTTCTTTCAAACCTAATTGCCTCATTACTCACCTTCCCAATGATGTACAAATCATGGAAGAACTTAATTTATGGAATTGATTTTACACTGCTAAAACAAATGTTAAAATATGCCTATCCTTTGATATTTATAGGTTTGGCAGGAATGATTAACGAAACATTCGACAGGGTATTACTCAAACAATTGTTACCAGAAAACACCGGCGATTATGAAGCCAGTATCTACAGTGCCTTTTACAAATTGAGTCTCATTTTAACCTTATTTGTACAAGCCTTTAGATTTGCAGTTGAACCCTTCTTTTTCCAACAAGCAAAATCATTAGATTCAAAACAAACGTATGCCTATGTAATGAAATGGTTTGTTTACGCAGTTTCCATCATCTACTTATTTACCATTGTCATTTTGCCTTACATAGCACCGCTACTAATTAGAAACAAAGCCTATTTTAACCATCCCTCCGGAATGAAAATAGTGCCTATTTTATTGGCTGCCAATTTGTGTTTGGGAATTTATTACACCTTATCTGTTTGGTATAAAGTATCGGGTAAAACCAAAATTGGGGCATTGCCTGCTTTTGCCGGCGCCCTGATAACTTTGGCTCTTAATTATTTTCTCATTCCAAAAATTGGATTTTTAGGATCCGCCTATACCACATTGATTGCTTATGCAAGTATGGTTGTTTTTGGCTACATCCTTTGTCAGAAGTATTTCCCAATTCCATATCCATTGCTGCCAATTCTAGGGAGTATTTTTATTGCCATAGGAACTGGATATTGGATACTAAATATAGAAAATACAGTACTTTCAGTTTGTGCCAAAATACTTTCACTTGCCATATTAATTGGTGGCATTTATATCTACGAAAAATTCATTTACGTAAGCCCTATCCATAATGAAAACAACGATCAAAATTAAAAACCTATCTAAACATCCTCTGCCAAAATATCAAACTGTTTTAAGTGCAGGCATGGATTTGCATGCAAATATTGATCAACCAATTGCCATTCAACCTGGTCAAAGAGAAATCATTTCAACGGGTCTGTTTTTAGAGTTGCCAGAAGGATATGAAGCACAAATTCGCCCAAGAAGTGGATTGGCATTCAAACATGGAGTAACTGTATTGAATTCACCCGGCACAATTGATGCTGATTACAGAGGTGAAATTAAAGTTTTGTTAATTAATCACGGACAAGCCGCATTTGAAATCAACGATGGCGAAAGAATTGCGCAAATGGTTATCGCCGAATATACAAGCATCCAATGGGAGGAAACTACCCAATTAAACGATACCGAAAGAGGCGAAGGCGGATATGGTAGCAGTGGCAAATAATGCCATTCCATAAACCATAAATGAACCCTATAACCATAAATTCGTAGATTTTCACGATATTTGCACCAAATTTTGATTACTGATTAAGATGAAACTAATTATTCCAATGGCTGGTATGGGCAAAAGAATGCGCCCACATACACTTACAACACCAAAACCCTTAGTACCCGTTGCTGGTAAATCCATTGTGAATTGGTTAATCGAAGACATTGCAGCCGTTTGTGGCGAAACCATTGATGAAATAGGTTTTGTTGTTGGGCGTTTTGGCGATGAAACTGAAGCTGAACTTATCAGAATTGCCGAAAGCGTTGGAGCAAAAGGTAAAATCTTTTATCAAGACAAAGCGGAAGGAACAGGACATGCAATTTTATGTGCCCGCGAATGCCTAAAAGGTGAGGTAATTGTTGCCTTCGCCGATACCCTTTTTAGAACTGAATTCAACCTAGATAAAACCAAAGATGGCGTAATTTGGGTACACCAAGTTGACAATCCAAGCTCTTTTGGTGTTGTGAAATACAATGAAAATAATATCATTACAGATTTTATTGAAAAACCAAAAGAATTTGTATCTGACCTTGCTATCATTGGTATTTACTACTTCAAAAGTGGTGAAACACTTGAAAGCGAATTGCAATATCTAATTGATAACGACATCAAAGACAAAGGCGAATATCAATTAACCAATGCCATGGAAAATATGAAAAACAAAGGCATGCAATTTGTTCCAGGTAAAGTTGATGAATGGTTAGATTGCGGAAATTACGCAGCTACTGTTTATACAAATCAACGTGTATTAGTGAACAAATCTTCGCAAATGAAAATTGATATGAATCAATTTGATAACAGCGTTTCTATCATCGAACCCTGCTTTATTGGCGAAAACGTTCAACTGATAAATTGTCAAATTGGTCCTTTTGTGAGTATTGGAAACAATACTTCATTGGAAAATTGCGTTATTAGCAATACCATTATCCAAGATAATAGTAATTTAAAGAACTTTAAATGCGAAAACTCCATGATAGGCAATCACGTTGTGCTCAATGGCGACAGCTTGGAGTACAGCATTGGCGATTACAGTTCTCAGGGTTAATTCACTTCAGTTTTACCCTTTTCTTTTTATTTTGGGGGACAATTGCATCTGCCCAAATAGATACAGTTCAAACCACAAATTCCGCTTATCGCAAGGCTGAAGTTTTATTTCAAGCCTCCGATTGGACAAACGCAACCATAGAATTTAAAAAACTTGCCGAAAATCCCATTTCCGCTGAAGCTGCAAATTACAGACTTGCCACCATTCACCAGAAATTAGGGAAAATAGATCAAGCCCTATTTTACATAGATCAAGCCCTCAAACTTAATCCAACTGAAGATACATACGTCATTTTAAAGGCGCAATTATTGTCGGTTTTGTTCAAATATTCTGAAGCAGGGAAATACTATTTCAAAGCAATTGAAATCAATCCCAAATATTGGTCGCGATATAAAGAAGCCAGCGAGTTCTTTAAACGCAGCCACAACAGCTTCGAACTATTAAAAGTATGCAGAATTTGGGAAAAACAATTCTTATTTCGTCCTGAAATTGCAAAAGCATACATTTGGGCTTATCAAGATTTGAAGAAAATAGATTCCGTTACCTACATCCTCGAAAAACTTCATACCAAATATCCCGATCAGTCAGAGTACTATAAAGAACTAATCACCATTTATTTATCTTCAAATCAATTTGACAAAGCCCAAAAGCTTGCACTTTTAAAGTACCAAAATGATACTTCAAATATTTTTTACAAAAACGAAATAATTCAACTGAAGGCCTATAAAATGTTTAATTCCCTCCAAAGGGATGAAAATCAACCGATCATTTACAGCACTGAAATTTTCTCAAAGGTATATGCTGAAAATAAATACCAAATTCTGCAGATACTTGCCTCAAAGTTATATTATTTAAGGGCGTTTAAAGAAACTTGGTCGGATATAAAATATTCAGCAATTGGTATATTTTTTCAATCAGAAAAAAATATCCATTTAGTCGACTCTATTTATCAAATGGCCATTGATTTTGGTTATCCCAATTATGAAATTAAACGAAAGTTAAATGAAACTATAGGACGTAAATTTTACAGCAGTGCAAACTATGATTTGGCAATAAAATATTATGAATTGACTGGAGAAATTAAACTCAGTAATGAAAATGAAGTAATCCCTTATTTGTATTCTTTGTTCACCAAACAAAACAAAGAAAAACTACTTCAAATTACTCCCAAATTAATAGAAGCATTTCCATTTGCACCAATAAATGAATTGATAAATTCCTATATGCTTTTATTTGAAAACAAAAATGATGAACTGGTTACCGCTACTTCAAATTTGTTGAGAACCAGAAACCTTGGTAATTCATGGAAAAATGAATTTATTTGCTTGAACTTTTTAGGAAATATTCATTTAAATACCCAATCAACATCAATTCCACAATTAGATAATATCTATATAGAAAATATCAATCCCCAATATTTAAAATCATTTATAAAATATTTCCAATCTCATTCAAATGATTTAAAATCTAGAGAATTATTGAATTTGGCATATAATTTGGGACAAATAAACCAATCGGAATTTCAATTAGAAATTTCAATCCTTAAAAAATAACATCCATGAAAAAACCACTGATTATTTTCGCTATTATTTCAATATTCATCAATCACACTTTTGCACAAACTCGTGTAAACGTGGTTGAAAACGTAAACTGGAAATACTGCACTGCCAAATACGATTGCGATATTCAATCACCACAAGGTGATTTATCTGGAAATGTAACTTTCCGCATGCAAAAAGACAGCATAGTATGGTTTAGTGTTTCGGCGATAATGGGGATTCAGATTTTAAAAGGAATCATAACCAAAGACAGTGCACATGTTTTAGATGTTTATAATCAAAAATACTATCCTTTGTCGTTGTCAGATTTAAGCAGCATGCAAGAATTACCTGCCGATTTATCTGCAATTCAAGCATTAATTGTAGGAAATTCACCAACCAACGCGTTAATACAATACGATAGCACCAAGCCAAATGAATACATTGGCGCAACTCCACCTTATTTGTCATTTGGATTAACCACAAAAAATAATTTGGTTTCTTCTTCAAGATTTTCAGACAAAGGCAAGATGAAACGATTGAAAATTTCCTATTTAGAAAGAATAACTGACAAGGAAGTGGCATTGCCAAACCAAATGGAGTGGGAAATTCAAGACATGAAAAGTGACCTCAATAGTCTACGACTCAAATTATCGTTAAAAACTGCACGATTTGATTCTATACCTTCGTACCCATTCTCGGTACCGAATGATTATGAGCGCGTTTCGATTCAAAAAAACTAGTCAATTTTTCATTGCCACTGCATTTGTAATTGGTATTTGTTGGCCAACTTCCATGGCGCAAACAAACCGCCAACAGCTTGAGCAAAAGCGCCGTAAAGTTGAACAGGAAATTGCCGAGAACAAAAAAATTCTCCTTTCAACCCAAAAAGAAAAACGCAATACCCTTCATCAATTAACCACAATCAATAAAATTATTGAGCAAAGAACTGAGTTAATTGAGAACATTCAGGTCGAAATTATTGCAACTGACGGAGATATTTTTTCACAATCAGAGCGTTTAGAAACGTTAAAATTTGATTATGAAAGAGAAAAAATCAAATTAAACAAAACAATTCGAAAAGCCTACAAAACAAGAAAATCAGGAAAAGAGCTCTTTTTTATTTTTACTTCTAACAATGTAAAACAAGCTTTACGCCGCTGGAAATACCTGCGCAAACTTTCAGACTACCGCAGAAACCTTGTTTCATCCATCCAAATTCAGGCCCAACAAGTGTCAGATGCTCTTGCCGAATTAAACCATACAAGGAAACAAAAGGTAGTGCTCTTGTCGAGTAAAGAAACGGAAAAGAAAGAATTAGAAACCGACAAAACCACCAAACAAAAATTGGTTGTTGAATTATCCTCAAAGGAAAAAGAACTAAGAGAGAAAATCAAAGAAAACGAACGTCAGGTTTCTAAATTAAACAGAGAAATTTCAAGGGCAATTGCCAAAGAAATTGAAGCTGAACGACGACGCCAAAAAAGAGAAGTGGCAAAATCTGCACCCGATAGAACTGGAAATAAAAAAGCAAAATACAACTCATCCAGTTCAGAAAATGCATTAACACCTGAATCAAAAGCACTCAGTGTTTCATTTGAAAATAACCGAGGTGGATTGCCTTGGCCTGTTGAAAGAGGATTTATTTCTCAAGGATTCGGCCGACACAGACATCCAGAATTTCAAGATATTGAAGAGGTAAATAATGGGATTGATATTACCACACCTAAAAATACAACCGTAAAGGCTGTTTTTAAAGGCACCGTTTCTGCAATTCTATCAATTCCTGGACAAGGTGAAGCCATATTGGTAAATCATGGTGAATACTTTACAGTATATTCTCGATTAAGTGATGTCTTTGTGCAGCGCGGTCAAATCATTTCTGTAGGAGAAAAAATAGGACGTGTAATGACCGACGATGATGATAAAAACATCTTACAATTCCAAATTTGGCAAGGTCAAGAAAAACAAAATCCTCAAAATTGGCTAAAGTCTCGCTAAATTTGTAACAATGAAAAATGTAATTGTTATTGGTTCTGGCGTTATGGGTTCAGGTATTGCTATGTGCAGTATCCTTTCTGGATATCCAACCGTTATCTATGATTTAAAGAAAGAAGCTTTAGATAAGGCAATTGACTATATTCATAAACAACTCAATATTTCTGTAGAAAAAGGCAAAATTTCCCTCGAGAAAAAAGAACAAGCTATAAAATTATTATCGATTACAGAAAACAAAAATGAACTTGTTGCTGATTTTATTATAGAGGCAATTTTAGAGAATTTACAAATTAAAAGAGAACTGTTTCAGCATTTAGAAACCATAAATTCAACCGATTCAATTTTTGCTACCAACACATCTTCAATTCCAATTACCCAAATTGCAAGCGGACTAAAACATCCAGAACGATTGGTGGGTGTGCATTTCTTCAACCCTGCTCACATTATGAAATTGGTAGAAGTAATAAAAGGTGCGGCAACCAGTAATGAAATTGCAGAAAAAGCATTCAATTGGTCTGTTTCCTTGGGTAAAACAACCGTTTATGCCCAAGATGCTCCCGGTTTTATTGTGAACCGTGTTGCCCGACATTTTTATGTTGAAGCATTAAAACTTGCCGAAGAAGGTGTTGCAAGCATCCCAGAAATCGACAATTTAATGGAATCCACAGGATTTAAAATGGGGCCTTTTAGATTGATGGATTTAATAGGCGTTGATACCAATTACTCCGTTACCAATTCTATGTTTGAACAATTCAATTACGATCCTAAATTCAGACCCAATAGAATTCAAAAACAAAAAGTAGATGCCGGACATCACGGTAAAAAATCTGGCAAAGGATTTTACAACTATGAATAAAATTACAATCTTGGCATTGTTTGTTTTGGGAGGACTATTTTCTTGCACAGATTCAAGAACAGTTACCCAAAATATTCAAACAGGACCCGTAAATATTTATATTGACCTTAATTTGAGTTCATATATGCACCTTAACAACCCTGGAGAATTTGAATATTTCGATGGGGGTATTAAAGGAGTAATTGTAATTCACGATTACGACGATCAATGGTACGCTTTTGAAAGAACATGCGCATTTGAACCTTCAAAAGCATGCTCCAAAATTTGGGTTGATAGCATCAACATACAAATGAAATGTGGCGAGTATGTTGGCAGTACATTTAATAAATGCTGTGAAAGCCAATACAATTTTCCAGGATTCCCTACTAAAGGACCAGCCGCTGGAAGACTTGCACAATACAAAATTCAGAAAGACGGAAATATTTTACAGGTCTATAATTAATTCAACATTATTAAAACAATTCCTTTTGAGTAAAAATGATATATTTTTCTCATTTTTTACTTCTGTTGAAAAAAAAATGTGAAGTATATGTGTAAAATTAATCAAAAAACTTTTTTTTAATTAAGAGTTTCTTATATTTGTCAACTACTAAAATTAATTACACACACAAGAATATGCATAAAAACTACCTAAAATCAATTTTTTTACCTGCAATTATCTCATTATTTGTGGGCAACCTATCCGCTCAAGGCCAAGGTTCTATGGGCGTTGAGGTAAATGGAGGTTTAAGAGAATACCTAGGAGACATGGGTTCTAGCCTATTTTTCAAAACAAAACCTAATTATCAAGGTGGAGGGGCAACTTTTACTTATGGTATTAGCCCTTCATTTGACGGAGTAGCAAATATTTCTGCAGGTGATGTAGGATTTTGCAGAAGACTAGATAGCTTCGTAAAAGAAAGAGATATTGTTTGGCAAAGCTTTAGAGCAAATACTGGTGATTTATCATTCGGTGTTCGTTATAAATTCAATAATGGCGTAATCCTTTCTGAAGATTCAAAATTTGCTCCATATTTATATGGTGCTATTGGAGCTTACTATGTGCATTCAACCATTATTTGGGGTCCAGATCCTTACGTAGCAGCTACACGTTACGATAACTTTGGAAGCAAACACGTTGTTCAAAATACTATACAAGATATTGGTGCTCAATTTCAAGGTGGTTTAGGATTTAAATTCTTCCTAACAGATAAAATTGCTTTAAATTGGTCTTATGTTTTAACTTATACTTTCAACGACCGTTGGGATGGTGCTAACGAAGCAGATCCTAATCCTGATAAACCTCTTGTAAATAAACTTTACAGAAGTAACGATGCTTGGGGTTATAATAACTTAGGCGTTGCTTTCGCTTTGAACGAAGGTTCTGGTGGCGGTGGTCGTGGACCAAAACGTATGAAAGATACTGACGAAGATGGTGTGCCAGATAAATATGACCGTTGTAAAGGTACCGAAGCGAAATACCGCAAATATGTAGATAGCTTAGGTTGCCCTGCTGATACAGATGGTGATGGTATCTTAGATGCTGACGACAAATGTGCTGAAGAAAAAGGAACCAAAGAACTTAACGGTTGCCCTGATTCTGATGGTGATGGTATCGAAAATAAATTAGATGTTTGCCCTAATGTAAAAGGTACTCCAGAATTTAATGGTTGCCCTGACACTGATGGTGACGGTATTGCCGATAACGTTGATGCTTGTCCTAATGATAAAGGTTCTAAAGAACTTAAAGGTTGCCCTGATTCTGACGGTGACGGTACTGCTGACAAAAATGACAAATGTCCTAATGTTGCTGGCCCAGTTTCAAACAACGGTTGCCCAGAAATTAAAGATGAAGTTAAAGCTAAAATTAAAGGTTATGCAAAAGGTATCTTGTTTGAAACAAACAAAGCGGTTATCATTGCATCTTCTAACAAAAGCTTAGATGAAATCGTGAAAATTTTGAATGAGTACCCAGGTGCTAATATTGAAATTCAAGGTCACACTGACAACGTTGGTGATGCAGCTGCAAATAAAACATTAAGCCTAAACCGCGCTGCTGCAGTGAAAGCCTACTTCGTTTCTAAAGGTATCAGCGATAGCAAATTGAAATCAATCGGTTACGGATCTGAAATGCCAATTGCAGATAATGCAACTCCAAAAGGTAAAGAAGCTAACCGTCGTGTTGACTTTATCTTAACGTATTAATTTATAAGCATATTCCAAAAAAGGCTGCCCTTGGGCAGCCTTTTTTGTTTTTAAACATTCCGCATTTCCATTCATAAATTATTTCCGAGTTTAATCAATTCAAAATTTATCATATTCTATATTTTATTACCTTCGCAATATGTCTAACGACTATTTTGTTCACGAAACGGCAATTATTGATCAAGGAGCACAAATTGGAAACAATTCCAAAATTTGGCACTTTACCCATATAATGGGTACATCCCACATTGGTCAAAATTGCAATATTGGCCAAAATGTCTATATCGACAAAAACGTTACCATTGGCAATGGCGTTAAAATTCAAAACAATGTAAGCGTTTATGCCAATGTAACCATTGAAGACGATTGCTTCCTGGGTCCAAGTATGGTTTTTACAAATGTGATAAATCCCCGAGCTTTCGTTGAACGCAAAGCGGAATTCAAAAACACCTTAGTAAAAAAAGGATGTTCAATTGGCGCCAATGCAACCATAGTGTGCGGTACAACACTCGGTGAATATGCATTCATTGGCGCAGGTTCTGTTGTAACCAAAGATGTCCCAAATTTCGGCATGGTTGCCGGAGTTCCAGCAAAACAAATTGGTTGGATGAGCAAACACGGCGAAAAATTATTCTTCAACAACGAAGGAATTGCAATTTGTAGCGCCACCAACGAAAAATATACATTATTGAATAATTTAGTCTCGATAGTTTTAGAATGAAAAAAAAGATATTAGTTACAGGCGGCCTCGGTTTTATTGGCTCGCATACCGTTGTTTGTTTGCATGAAGCAGGCTTCAAACCCATTATTATCGACAACCTTAGCAACTCACAAATGAGTGCAATGGATGGCATTAAATCGTTAATAGGATTTGAACCAACATTTGTAAATGCCAATGTGAATGATAAAGAAGTGCTTTCACAATTAATCATTGAACATAAACCAGAAGCTATTATACATTTTGCCGCATTTAAAGCCGTTGGTGAAAGTGTAGAAAAACCACTCATGTACTATCAAAACAACGTGGTTGGTTTGATCTCTGTTCTCGAAGTAATGAAAGAACAAGGCATTTCTAACCTTGTTTTTTCAAGCAGCTGCACTGTATATGGCGAACCCGACCAAGTTCCTGTTTTAGAAACTACCCAAACAAAACCTGCCCAATCACCATATGGTGCTACAAAGCAAATGGGTGAAATTATTTTGAAGGACAATGCAACCTGGTGCAAAACCCAATGTCTTCGCTATTTCAACCCAATTGGTGCACATCCAACTGCCGCTTTGGGAGAATTGCCTTTGGGTATTCCAAATAACCTTATTCCTTACCTAACCCAAACTGTAGCCGGTTTGAGAAATGAATTAACCGTTTTTGGCAACGATTACGACACTCCCGACGGAACTTGTATTCGCGATTATATCCATGTAATGGATTTGGCAGAAGCCCACGTAAAAGCTGTTGAACGTTTGGTTCATAATAAACAAGAAGATAATTTTGAATTGTTTAATATTGGTACAGGCAATGGGTTCTCTGTTTTAGAAGTAATTCAATCCTTCGAAAAAGAAAATAACATCAAAGTCCCTCATAAAATTGGACCTCGCCGTACTGGTGATGTTGTAAAAGTATGGGCCGATACAACCAAAGTAAATGAAGTATTGGGATGGACAGCAAAACGTGGCTTAGATGAAATGATGCGAGATGCTTGGAATTGGCAATTAAAACTTCAAAAAAATTAATTATTTCTTTTGAAGTAAGTACCCAAAATCATTCCTAAAAACAAGATTGCCATTACGCCAATATCGCCAATTGCGGCATAAATGGTTTTGTGTTCATTAGAATAAATACTTTGTTTGATGCATACTTTGTCAAACCATTTCGTATTTTGATAACTATTGCCTACAGGATCAATAAATGCACTGGTTCCAGTGTTGGCACTGCGTGCGATCCATTTGCGCATTTCAATGGCCCTTAATTTGGCAAATGAGAAATGCTGTTGATATCCAGCCGTTTCTCTCCACCAAGCGTCGTTCGTTACAATTCCAATCCACCCAGCGCCCTTATTGATGTATTCACGAATATAATCACCATAAATACTCTCATAGCAAATAACCGGCGCTACTTTTTCTTTCCCCCTACCAAAAACATCTGCGCTGTCGTTCTTGCCCAAACTTCCCGTAGCACTATTCTCATCTAAACTTAAGGCCAAATTCTCAAGAAAAGGCAAATAATGAAGAAAAGGCATTTGCTCCGTACCAGGAACTAACTTCGATTTATGGTAAAACTTGGGATTTAGTTGGCTATCCAAATACATGGCATCATTAAAAACTTCATACCACAAATTTTTGTCGTACTGCGACTTTCGAGCAACCGACGTTGGCTTTTCAACTGAATTGAAATAACGAATCGTACTGGCACCTGTTAAAATTTGAAGCTTAGAATTCCAACGGTATTTGCTTTTTTCTGATCCAAAAACGATACCCAACTCACTTCCCCATTTTAATCTTCGATAAAGTCCATTGAGCATTTCCACTTGTCCATCTCTCTCCGGCAAATTCAAATTGATATTGTCAACCAAAGATGTTTCAGGCCACAAAAGCCAATCCGTACTCGAATCAATGACAGACGCAGACAACTTAATCATTTCTTCCTCCATTTGAAATGAGGGACGGTTAAACTTCTCATTCCAAGGGTCATAACTAGGCTGCAAAACAGCAACGTTTATTTTCTTCCCTTCGGTGATGTTGATTTGTGATTTTAAATAAAACGACAATCCATATAGCCCAACAAAAACAATGATTATCCAATAGAATTTGCGGTAATTTTTAAAATCAAATCCCTCAAAAAACAAATAATTCATCCAAAGCACCAAGGCAGTTCCACCCAAAGTTCCTGTCCATTCATACCATTGAACAAAACCCGTCCAACCCGAAAATCCATTCCCCAAACACAGCCAAGGCCAACTTAAATCCCACCGGTGATGACCGTATTCATATAAAATCCAAGCAATTGCAAAAACCACAAAAGACCATTTTCCAAAATTTCTCTTTAGTGCAATTCTATAAAAAATAAAAGGAACACACATAAACAGAGCATTCAAAAGCAACATAAAAATTGCACCTATATCAGAGGCATAGTAAACCCACCAAGTGGTTGTGATATTCCATCCTAACAACGCCAAAAATATGGAACCATAATATTTGTAACGTTTTTCTAAAGCAAAACGGTTTGCCAACACAATCAAAGGCAAAAAGGCAATAAACAAGAATGGCGCTATTCCATGAGGCTCCCATGCCAAATAAAACAACAAAGATGGAAGACAAATCCAAAACCACGTTGGTGCACTTTTGAATGATATATTTTGCAATTTCTGCAACATAATTTCAATAAATTTTTTGCACTTATTCCGAAACCTCTTCTACTTCTTCGGTTTCGTATGCACTTCCCTCCAAAACTACAACAAATTCTCCTTTCGGATTATGGGTAGTAAAGTGTTCAATTACAAAAGGTAACGTTCCGGTAACAGTTTCTTCAAATTTCTTGGTAATTTCCCTAGACACACTCACCTTTCTGTGCGGTGAACAAAACTCAGCAAGCTGTTTTAAGGTCTTTAATATTTTGTGGGGACTTTCATAAAACACAATGGTATGATCGTCGGCAGCCCATTGTTTCATTTTGGTTTGACGGCCTTTCTTATGGGGTAAAAATCCCTCAAAACAAAAACTATGAAGCGGAAATCCACTCTTTAATAACGCAGGAACAAAAGCGGTTGCGCCAGGTAAAACTTCAACTGAAATACCTTCTTGCAAGGCCATTCTGGTAAGTAAAAACCCTGGATCAGAAATACCAGGAGTTCCAGCGTCAGAAACCTGAGCAAGCATTTTTCCCTGCTTTAATTCGCCAATTAAATAGTTGAGCTTTTGATGTTCGTTGTGCTGGTGAAAACTCTCTAATGTTGTTGAAATTTCATAATGATTTAACAAAACCTTAGTCGTTCGCGTGTCTTCAGCGAGAATTTTGTCAACGGTTTTGAGCACCGCCACAGCGCGATAAGTCATATCGCCAAGGTTGCCAATGGGCGTAGGAACCAAATAGAGTTTTCCAGACATTTTTTTATTTCTTTTAAATGCAAAAACCAGAGAAACTCTGGTTTTTGCATTTGGTATTTCTTTTAGGACAAAGTCCGTTTCATTGTTATTTTGCTACACCAACAGCGCGCTTTTCTCTAATCACAGTAATTTTTACTTGACCAGGGTAACGCATTTCTGTCATGATTCTTGTTGACAATTCAAATGCCAATGTATCAGCTTGGTCATCGGTGGTTTTTTCAGCACCCATGATAATACGAAGTTCACGACCCGCTTGAATTGCATATGCTTTTTCAACACCAGGGTAGCTCAACGCCATATTTTCCATTTCCTTGATACGCTCTACATATTGCTCATCTCCACGACGTGCACCAGGACGAGAACCGCTGATGGCATCACAAGCTTGAACAACAGGACTTAATAAGCTTGTCATTTCAATTTCATCGTGATGGGCACCAACTGCATTACAAACTTCTGGATGTTCGCCATATTTTTCACACAATTTCAAACCTAACAATGCGTGAGGAGTTTCTTCGTCGTTATCAGGACATTTTCCAATATCATGCAACAAACCAGCGCGTTTTGCTAGTTTTACGTTCAATCCCATTTCAGCAGCCATTGTAGCACACAAACGAGCAACTTCACGACTATGCTTCAATAAGTTTTGGCCATAAGAACTTCTAAATCTCATACGACCTACATAACGAATCAATTCTGGGTGTAAACCTGTAATTCCTAAATCAACCACAGTTCTTTCTCCCCATTCAATTACTTCTTCTTCAATTTGTTTTTTGGTTTTCTCAACAACCTCTTCAATACGAGCAGGGTGAATTCTACCATCTTTAATCAAACGCTCCAAAGAAACACGTGCAATTTCACGGCGAATTGGGTCATAACAACTCAATACTATTGTTTCTGGGGTATCGTCAATTAATATTTCAACACCAGTAGCCGCTTCAAACGCTTTGATATTTCTACCTTCTCTACCTATGATTCTACCTTTAACATCGTCAGATTCAAGAGGGAAAGCAGTTACTGTATTGTCAATTGCCAATTCAGCCGCTGTACGTTGAATGGTTTGCAAAACAATACGTTTTGCTTCACGTGTAGCGCCTAATTTTGCTTCTTCAACAATGTTTTTAGCAAGTTGCAATCCTTCAGTGTAAGTTTTTGCTTTGATGTTTTCAAACATTTGCTCTTTCGCAGCATCTGCAGATAAACCTGCAACTTTTTCTAACTGTGCAAGCTGTTGATCACGCAAACTTTGAACTTCCTTCTCTTTTGTTTTGTAAGACTCCATTTGAGAGTCTAAACGCTGACTTTTAGAAGCAACTTCATCTTCACGAGATTTGAAGTTTTTAAGTTTGTCGTCTAAAGATTGCTCTTTTTGACGAATTCTGTTTTCAGCTTGTTGAATTTCTTGATTGCGTTTGTTGGTTTCTTGCTCGTATTCTGAGCGAAGCTGCATGTATTTCTCTTTGGCTTCAAAAATACGATCCTTTTTAAGTGTCTCGCCTTGGTTGCGAGCTTCTTCCAATACTTTAGATTTCTCCTTTTCTAATTGTCCTTTTCGCGCTGCGATAAAAACAATGTACCCAAGCCCTAATCCACCGATTAGTCCAGCTAGGATAAATACAATTACGTCCATTTTTTTTCTCCTTTTTTATGTTGGAGCATTGGAATAGAAAAACGAATTAATAATTCTGCAACAAAGATTCAAGTTTGAGTAAAACTGGAGGAATTTCTTCCTGACTTTTGGGTTGATTTTCGCCTTTTTGTAAGCGAACTACGTCGCCTGCCAAATCTAAAGCAGCCCATGAAAGTCTATCTATTGGCTCATTTGCACTAAACTTACGAAAAGCTTCTATGCGTTTGTTGAGCGTTTCTGCTGCCAACAAAACCTGTTGTTCATCTTTGCTAGCCACACGCAAACGCATAGGCCTAGTGTCTATATTCACTGAAAGAAGAACGGTTTCGTTGTTATCCATTATATAAATTTTATTCGTTTAACAAATCAATGCACCGGTCAATGTCTCTCACTAATTCATTAATCTTGATTTTTAACTCATGATTGTCTGAACTATCGGGCGACATTTCTTTTGCAAGTTTTATAATTTTATTCTGTTCCTTTAACTCGTTTAACGTATTTCTTTGAATATCTATTGTGCTCTTCAGCGTAGAATTTTCATTTTGTAGGTCGAGTTTGTCATTTTTTACTCCCAAAAGCTGATTTTTTAATTCTATAATCTCATTTTCTAGAATTATTTTTTCGTTTTTGAGGGATGAATTTTCCTTCAATACACGCTCAACCTTTACGAATAAAGTAGTTAACCGCGATTCCATTGAAGTACTCATATTACTACAAAGGTACTAAAAAAAATTACAAATTAGCACCCCATTCAGATGGGTTTTGTGCAAATGCTTTGATGCTAGCAATATCGTCTTCACCAATATAACCTTCAGCAGCAGCAACTTCACACAATGTATCGAAATTTGTTAAGGTAAACACCGGAATTCCTTCGTTTGCAAATCGCTCAGCAGCATTCGAAAATCCATAGGTAAACAATGCCACCAACCCAATTACTTCCGCTCCAGCAAGCCTAACTCCATCAACTGCTTGCATCGAACTTTTGCCCGTAGAAATCAAATCTTCCACCAAAACAACCTTGTCGCCAACCGCCAAATGTCCCTCAACCTGATTTTTTAATCCGTGTTTTTTGGGCTCTGGTCGAACATAGCAATAAGAAATTCCCATCCTGTCTGCACATAAAGCGCCATGGGCAATTCCTGCCGTTGCAATTCCAGCAACGCTGTCAACCCCCGAAAACTCTGACTTTATCAACTCCGCAAGAGCGTCTGCAACGAAACTTCTTACCTCCGGAAATGACAAAACCATACGGTTGTCGCAATAGATTGGACTCTTGATTCCAGACGTCCAAGTAAATGGTTCTTTTGGCGATAATTTAATTGCCTTTATTTCAAGAAGAAATTTTGCTAATTTTGCACTTTGTTGAGACATGGAGCCACAAACCTACAAAATTTATTTTAATGAAGGTGCAATTATCATCACAGATTCTCCAAGTGCATTGAAGGGCATTCCTAATTTGTACTTTATAGGTGATGATGAATTGCTAACTAGTTTTAAAATTCTTACCTCTAGCGCATCTAGCGGTAAGGTAATGACGTTCGGATTAATTGCATCTGAACCCGCTGAAACATTCAAAGAGTTTTCAGATAATTACACCCTTATTCAAGCTGCTGGTGGTTTGGTATTTAATAAAGAAAACCAATTACTCACCATCAAAAGAAATGGATTATGGGACCTTCCTAAAGGAAAAATTGAAAAGCACGAAGATCAACGCGCCGCTGCCTTAAGAGAAGTGATGGAAGAAACAGGTATCAATATGATCAATATCAGCGATAAAATTGGTGAAACTTATCACGCCTATTTTGAAGATGATGTTGTTTTGATGAAAGTTACCCATTGGTATATCATGAACAGCAACGGTAAAAATAATCTTAAGCCGCAAGTTGAAGAAGGTATTTCTGAAGTGAAATTCGAAAATCTAGATTGGTTTAGATCACCAAATTTTCAATCTTACAACAGCGTGCGCGACATTGTAAACAAAGCACTGGCGCAAATAGACCCTTCTTAAAGATTTACCTGAACTGCCTCAGGCAAAAATGGCCTGTAGTTTCCATTGTGTATGATTAAATCTCTTACCAATGTGCTGCTGATATAACTTAGCTCCGGCGAACTCAAAATAAAGACAGTTTCTATGTCTTCATTTAACGCTTTGTTTAACTGTGCAATATGCGATTCATAATCGAAATCACTCCCATTACGAAGACCTCTCAATAAAAAAGTAGCTCCAACTTTCTTGCAGTAATCTACCGTTAACCCTTCGTAAAAATCAACTTCCACTTTCGAATTGTGTGCAAAGGTTTCCTTAATCCAAGCAATTCGCTTTTCCAATGTGTACAAAGTTGTCTTTTTGGTATTTACACCAACCGCAATAATAATTTTATCAAAAATTAACGACCCACGGTCAACAATATCCACGTGACCCTTGGTAATTGGGTCGAATGTGCCAGGGAAAACTGCAATTTTTTCGGTTGTCATATTATTTTTGTTTAGCGAATATAGTACAAGTTGTACTACCGTATTCTTTTTTTAATAGATGCTCCTCATGAAACTGCAACTGAGGCTTATGTTCCAAAATAATGATTCCATCATCGGCCAACCATTCAGAAAACATTTTAGGAAATTGCTGAATGTTGGGAATATCGTATGGCGGATCTGCAAAAATGATATCAAATAGTTGCCCATTTTTAGGTTCATATTTGTAAATATTCTGCTTTATAATTTCCCAATGTTTGAGCTCCCGCTCCTTTTGCATCGCCTTTTGCTGCAATATGTTTTTTCCATCCAAATCAATGGAAGTAACCAATGTGGCTTCCCTGCTCAAGAACTCTGCAGCAATAATTCCCGACCCAGAAAATAAATCCAAGACCAATTTTCCCTCAATACCAAATTGATGAACCAAAGAGTTAAATAAACTCTCCCTCATTCTGTCGGTTGAAGGCCTTACGTGTGAAGCAAATTTGGTGGGTATTACCCAGCCCTTTAAAATTCCTCCGGTAACGCGCATGAAGAAATAATCAATAAGTTTGTTGCAATATGCATTTCAGGAATTTCATTCGCTGAAGTATAAGGCATTTTGCTATTTACCAATTGCAAATCAATGCCAAATCTTTCAAATTCAATTCCCAACTGATCTGCTTTCGTTTCAGATACATCAGCAGCCAAAAAATACGGCATCGTATCAAATTTGGCCTCCTGCATAATCGCAGTTACAAAATAAATCACTTCAGCAATGTTCGTTGCATCGTATGAATTTCCCAAGTAAAATTGTTTGTCTTTAAATGCCAACACAACCAACTTTCCATCATGCAACCAAAAATAAACCAAGTTCTTATGCAATTCCGACATCTGCTTTGCCTTGGTAAACATCGATTGTGCCAAGTGGAAATTATTTCCCTCAGAATTGTAAACCAAATAAATAGAATCAGATAAATATACCCTTGTATTTAAAGTTAATCCCGGAATTTTAGTTTGAATAAATTCTTTCGGGTAAAATGAAATCCCATTGGTAAAATCAACCTCACTGTCGTTTGTGCGAATTTCTATATCCTTCCCAATTTCGTGAGAAGTCAATTCACCATTCTCGTCCACAGTAATTCTATGAATTTCACCGTGATTGTTCACGTAAAATCCAACGTTTTTTTCATCATAGTTTGCACTGCGATATTGCCATGGTTGATTCATTAGAGCAAAATTGCACATTTTATAGCGACTTCACAAGTGAATAGTCTTCGGCAATTTGATTATCTTGCACTCATGTTCAAAAAACTCACGTTTTCTGCAATTTTTTTTACATTTATTTTTTGCAATTCTGCGTATTCTCAAGTCGAAATTGATCAGCGCCCTATGGCACCAGATGAACCCAATAACAGTCGACCAAAAACCGTATACGATTGGAATATTTGGCAAACGCCAAATTTTGATGACCTCCATAATTCCTCAGATCCAAACTATTGGAAAAACAAAAAACCCTACGAAGGTTATTGGCAACAAGACGTTTACTATAAAATTCACGCTTATTTAAACGACACTTTTGAATATATCAAAGGTGGCGAAAGAATTACCTACTACAACAATAGTCCCAACGCCATCACCGAAGCTTATTTCAATCTCTACCAAAATGCTTTTATCAAAAAAAGCCTTACAAACGAGTTATATAAACTCAATAAAACGAAAGTTGTAAACGGCAAATACGAAAATGATGGCAAAGGAATTGAAATTACCTCTTTCACCATCGATAATGAAAAAATTGACTTTGAAATTTACAATACCATTCTCAAAATAAAATTGCCCAAACCACTACTTCCAGGTGAAAAAATTGATTTTAATATCGATTTTATTACCTATTTCGATAGGGGTTCTATCAGAAGAAGAATGAAAGTGTTTGACCACCACGGTGTAAAACATTTTAATGGCTGTCAATGGTTTCCTAAAATTTGTGTGTACGACAGAAAATTCACTTGGACCACCGACCAACACCTTGAAAAAGAATTCTATGGCGATTTTGGTGTATTCGACGTACAACTAGATTTACCAGAAAACTACATCGTAGAGGCAACGGGTGAACTCAAAAATCGTAAGACAGTTTTGCCTGATTCCCTCCGAAAAAAATTAAACATTTCTAATTTTGCCAAAAAACCAATTGGCGAACAACCCTCTGTAATTATTCAACCTTCTAACAAAAGAAAACAATGGTGGTTTCACGCTACCAATGTGCACGACTTTGCATGGACAGCCGATCCAACCTACAGAATCAGTGAAACCAAATTTAACGGCGTAAACTGTGTAGCCATAGCCCAAGAAAACAATGCCGCAGGTTGGCAGCAAACATCAGAATTTGTAAAGAAAATTATAGAACTTTTTAGCAAAGATTTCGGACAATATAACTACCCAAAAATTGTAGCCGCCGATGCCGGTGATGGCATGGAATACCCCATGATAACGATGGATGGCGGTACCTATCCCGGTCACCAAAGTTTGCTCATACATGAAATTGGCCACAATTGGTTTTATGGAATGGTGGGAAGCAACGAAACATACCGGGCTGCGCTTGATGAAGGATTTACACAGTTCTTAACGGCTTGGGGCTTAAAAAAACTAACCAACGAGAACTTCCCTGAATATGGACGGGTTTACGCCGGCTATATTGAAGATGCCATCGACGCCAACGACAGCAAATTGAATACCCATAGCAATGAATTTAATGGAGCTACGGGCCATGGCGGAGGTTACAAACATGTGTATTTGAAAACCGCCACCATGCTGTATAATCTTCAGTATTTCTTGGGTGATTCGGTTTTTTCACAGGCCATGAAAAATTATGTGTCTCAATGGAAGTTCTGCCACCCCTACATCGATGATTTTAGAAACTCTGTCATTCAAACTGCCCAAACCGACCTAAATAAATTCTTTGACCAATGGTTCGAAACTACCGATGCCTGCGATTACGGCATCAAAAAAGTGAAAAAAATATCAAAGTTCACTTATGAAATTACCATTGAAAGAAAAGGATTAATGGTAATGCCCGTTAACCTTGATTTTGTGTTTGTTTCTCAATTAACGGGTAAGCCCACCATCATAAAAAACACCATTCCCGTTACTTTTTACAAAAATCCAGAACGCCAAAACTTGGTTCCTTGGATTGGTTGGGACAGAATTAAACCAGAATATACCTTTCAAATAAACATGCCTCCTAACTATAAGTTAGAGCAAATTTTCTTAGACGGCAGCTACCGATTGGCCGATATCAATCGTTCAGACAATGTTTGGAAACACCGAAATTCAATAGATTTCGATTTCATAAATGGTTCAGATGATTCTTATTTTGGGGGATACAAAACCCTTTGGAGACCCACTTTAACCAACAACGCATTCAATGGCTGGATGGCTGGGGTAAAACTCTCCGGACAATACCAAGGCCGAAAACATGTGTTTGAATTAGAAACCTATTATTCCCTCAAAAAACCAACTTTACAACCCAATTTGCTTATCAACCGTGGAACACAACCACTTAGCTATAATTTTAATTATGCCCATACAATTGCAAATAATGGCACTTATTATGTTCAAAGTAAATTCTACAATAATTTAATTATCAATAAATTAGGCTGGAAAATGAAAATTGAAAATCACACCTTCGGTATTTATGGGAAATACATGAAAAACTACTTCCGTGAAACATTTGATGAATCAAATTCAACATCAATTTTTCAAACAAATTATAACAATTACACATTGGGACAATCTTTTTGGAGCAATCAAGATAATATCAGTTTGAATTTGTTTTGGACAAAGACTTATTCAGGCTGGGGACATTTTGGAAGTTTCAATGTGAATACCCGTTTGCCGAGTCCTTGGAGTCAAACCCAATTTGGATACGTTCAAGGTACCTGGAAACACAACCAACCTTTGGGCAAATTATTGCTGAAAACACGCGTTTTTGGCCAATATGGCGGAGGACAAAATCCAACTGCCGAATCGGCACTTTATGCCGCAGGTGCAAGTCCAGAAGACATAATGGATAACAAACTGATGCGCGACTTTGGATTTACACAGTTAAACCAAGCACAGTTTCTTCAATATGGTGGGGGACTTAATCTTAGGGGATATATCAATTCGCCCATTGCATTGAAACAAAACGATACCTCCCTTGCATTTTTTAGGGGAAATTCAGGCGTTTCTGCAAACGTAGAAATTGATTTCACACGAATCTTTTCAAACGTTCCAAGGGTGAAATGGATCAATATCCAAACCTACCTCTTCGGTGATGCCGGTATTATTTCACAACCCGTAAATCAAAAGCAAATAACAAGTCCCATCATTGCCGATGCCGGCATAGGGGCAATGGTGAATTTGAAAGCCAATAAAAAAGTGATTTTCAAGAATTCCATTTCACAAAGAAGTATTCTTTCAGAAGTAAATCCACTGCGTTTAAGAATTGACATTCCTTTCTTCAAAAATATCACCAACGTCAACGAAAACAACCTTCAATTTAGACTTCGAATCGGAATTGAGCGCGCTTTTTAACCATGAAAATTATAGCTAAAATTATTACCTACATCACCTTTCCTGGCCTTTGGGCCATTTTGGGTGTCTATTTTATGTCGCGAATCGACATTTCCAATATTCTCGAAATTCAGAAACTTACCCAATCGAAACTACTCACGGCCAGCTTGCTGTTGTATATTATTATTCCCATGTTGTTTGTATTTTTTATGGTGTATAAAAAACGGTTCGAATCCATTCATTTGTCAAGTGTAAAGGAACGTCAAATTGCAATTCCATTTGCATTGTTGTCGGCAATACTCATGATGTTCTACTCACATGAATTGCTGAATACAAAAGAGAATCTCATTACCTACAACAAATTATTAAACCTACATCCACTTTTCGAATGGGAGCAATTGGTAATTTTATCACTACTAGTGCAAACGATTTTTGTGTTCCTAAACTTTAAAATCTCCATTCACATGCTTTCCATTACTGCATTTACCACATTTGCATTTGGAGAATTCAACAGAATCAAAAATTTTGTTCAAGGAGATTGCCTGGTGGGCGAAAACTTTTATCATTGGCCATCAGCGATGTTAGTCCCTCAAAATATAAATCTCATTTTAACTGCGTTGGTGGTATTAACAGCCTTGGTTTTCATTGCGAGAAAAATATTGAAAGCCCATACCTACCAAGAATTAATCATAGGGAGCATCGTTGGAATTTCTATTACATTTGTAAACTCAATTTTATTGTACATTATATGGAATTAACTTGCGTTTTATACGAGAAAAAAGGCAACATTGCCTATGTTACCTTGAACCGTCCTGATGTTTTTAATGCATTCAACGATGAACAAAGCTATGACATGCAAGCGGTGTTCAAAGAGATTAAGAAAGACAACGAAGTTCGCGTTGTGGTGCTTACTGGTGCAGGTAAAGCATTTTGTAGTGGTCAAGATTTAAAAGCCATTGCGGGTTCTAAAAATCGCTCACTTTCCGACAGTTTATACAAACGTTATAATCCAATTATCAAAGCCATGCGCGAATTGCCAAAGCCAATCATTTGTAGAATGAATGGCGTAGCAGCAGGTGCTGGCGCTTCTTTGGCCCTTGCTTGTGATTTTATCATTGCATCTGAAAAAGCGTCCCTCATAGAAGTTTTTGTAAACGTAGGATTGGTTCCAGACTCTGGAAGCAGTTACTTCCTTCCAAAAGCAATAAGTCCTGCAAGAGCATTTGAAATGGCTACAATGGCTCCCAAAGTGAGCGCTCAGCAAGCGTTGGAGTGGGGATTGATTAACCGCGTTGCCTCTGAAGAAGATTTGGATTCTACCGTTCAGCAAATTGCCGATTACTACGCTCAGGCACCAACCCTTTCAATTGGAATGATCAAAGCCATGTTGAACAAAGCTGCCCATTCCGATCTTGACACCATGCTTCAATATGAGGCTTATTGCCAAGAAATTGCAGGTAGATCTGAAGACTACAAAGAAGGCGTAACCGCTTTCAACGAAAAAAGAAAACCTGAATTTAAAGGGAAGTAATCTTTAAGTTTACCCAAACATCCCTTCTCTATCCAAACTTCTGAAATGAATGGCTTCGGCCAAGTGCGCTATTTCTATCTTTTCAGTTCCAGCCAAATCGGCAATGGTTCTGCTTAATTTCAAAATTTTATCGTAAGCACGCGCACTCAAATTCAATTTTTGCATCGCCGCCTTTAACAAAATTTGTCCTGCAGCAGGTATTTCACAATACTCATGAACCCTGTTGCTCGGCAACATCGCATTGTTGAAAATTCCAGCCTCATCTTTGTATCTCGCTTCCTGGATTTTCCTTGCCTCTATCACTCTTGCACGAATATCAGCACTCGTTTCGCCATCCTTCTTCCTAAAAGCCAACTCGTCATACGAAACCGGAGATACCTCTATATGGATATCAATCCTATCTAACAATGGACCACTGATTTTACTTAAATATCGATTCACCGCTCCCGGTGCACAAGTGCACGCTTTTGAAGGATGATTGTGGTATCCACAAGGACAAGGATTCATGCTGGCAACCAACATGAAAGAAGCTGGATAGTCAACCGACCATCGAGAACGCGATATCGTCACCTTTCTCTCCTCCAAGGGTTGACGCATGACCTCCAACACCGAACGCTTAAACTCTGGCAACTCATCTAAAAACAACACCCCATGGTGCGCCAATGAAATTTCTCCAGGTTGAGGGTTGTTGCCCCCACCAACCAAAGCAACATCGGAAATTGTATGGTGCGGCGACCGAAACGGCCTCACAGCCATCAACGACGCATTTGTTCCCAATTTCCCAGCTACCGAATGTATTTTGGTGGTTTCCAAAGCCTCATGCAAATTCATAGGCGGCATGATCGATGGCAACCGTTTAGCCAACATGGTTTTACCAGCACCTGGAGGTCCAAACAATATTAAATTATGTCCGCCAGCCGCTGCAATTTCCATTGCCCTTTTGATGTTGTCTTGACCTTGAACATCCAAAAAATCTACGTCGTACCCATTCATTGCCGATTCAAAATCGCCACGTGGATCAACAACAACCCTATCTAAAGTTCGCTCACCAGCCAAAAATTCTACAACCTCACGTAAATTTTCAACCCCATAAACTTCCAAATCTTTAACAATTGCTGCTTCCTTCGCATTTTCCTTGGGTAAAATAAAACCCTTGAACTTGTCTTTAAAAGCTTGAATTGCAATAGGCAAGGCTCCCTTGATAGGCAATATATTCCCATCCAAACCCAATTCCCCCATGATGATATAATCACCAAGGTATTCGTCTGTTAGTTGAAAACTAGCCGCCAACATGGTTACCGCAATTGGCAAATCATAAGCACTGCCCTCCTTTCGGATATCGGCAGGTGCCAAATTGATTACGATTTTTTGCCGCAATGGCTCAAAACCCGAATTTTTAATCGCTGCATCGCAGCGAAATAAACTTTCACGAACTGCCACATCTGGCAATCCAATGATAAATGTTGCAAAATCGGGCGTTGTTGTGGCATTGGCCTCAACAATTACTTTTGTAGCATTCACCCCATGCAACGCCGATGCATATCCCTTCACTACCATTCTCTTCGCTACTTAAATTTTTACAATATCATCTGCCCTCGAATCACCTGAAGACCAATATTATTCACGTCTTTCAGTTTTTCATCGCGCATGTTTTGATTGAATTCAATGGTGTAAACACCTTTTTCTAGTTTCTGTTGTCCCATAAATGGCACTTGAAAACTGATCAAATTCGATACACCTTGTCCATTCCATTTACCCAAATTGTCAGACAAAACCATCTGGAATTGCTCCTTGTGCATAAACTTCTTAGGACCCTTGATTGTATAAATCAACCAAATATTACTGTATGCATAATTTGCAGAAATGCGCAACTCACAATTCAATCCGTAATAATGTTGATCATCGTCAATTTTGAATACAAACTTCTTCTTCTCTTTCCAATCCCATCCTCCTGGATCAACCGAAGTAAATTCTTCAAATGCAATATTTTTTGAAGGACTACAACTCGGCAACAAACTCGTTGCCAGTGCTATGATAATTCCAAAAATAAAAATTCTTATGTGTTTCATATTAAATTAATTAAACTATTTTTAAATTGTTTTTCTTGATTAAATAAAATAACTACTTCCGTGTGAATTTCATGAAATGAAACACCCAAAATATCAATATTGTTCATTCTGATTAAGTCCTGAATTTTAACAGCATCCTTCCTTGTAACTACAATATTCTGAATATTTAAAAGCATACATTCACCAATCCATTCCTTGATGTTACTCACATCAAAAGCTTTATGATCCGCATAATTAAAATGCTTCTCAACCGCATACCCTATTAATTGGTTTTTTACATCTAAGCCATTCGCAACACCCGTTACCAAAATCACCTTTTCACCTTGCAACAAATTTGACGTTCCCTCATTCAAAGACATGGGATTACTCATTTTATACGATGCAAAAAACACATTCTCACTGTACTTTTCCAATCTGGCTTTTATGGCATTCGCTTCAGTTTCTTTTAATCCTGAAGGACATTTACTCACTACCATAATATCGGCATTTTTCGCCGAAAAAGCAAATTCCCTCAAACGGCCCGCCGGCATTACCCAATCCGAATAAAAAGGATCATTGTAATTACACAGTAACAAATATCCATTCGCTTTTAAAGGCAAATGCTGAAAACCATCATCCAACAAAACCAAATTGACATCCCTAAAACTATTTGAAATGTTTTCGATTCCCTTCAATCTGTTTTCACAAACAACAACAGGAACAGAATCTAAATTTTCAAATATTTCAAATGGCTCATCACCCACCGCAGAAACCATTGAGAACTGATTTAATTCCAAATACCCCTTGGTACTTCTCCCATACCCGCGGCTCAAAACCGCCATAGAAAATGTATCTCTCAACAAATTAGAAACATACATCACCATGGGAGTTTTTCCCGTTCCACCAACCGTAAGGTTTCCTATCACCAAACTAGGTAATTTACCTTCCTTACGCAATCCGAAAACTTCGTAAAACATTCGCCTTAAAAACGCAATTGATCCATATAAAACAGACAAAGGCCAAAGCAATATGTTTACTGAAATTCTCAATTCAATTCAAACTGTTGTCCCCGCATTGGTGTAACCACTTCAACCCCTTTGACATCATTTGCCAAAATATCCATCTGGGTTGGATCGCCATGTACCAAGAACAATTTCTTTAATTTTCCGTCATTAGAACGCTCAAAATAATCCAACAATTGTGGATGATCTGGATGTGCACTAAATACATCCGTTCTTTTGATCACTGCCCTAACCGGACGTTTTCTGTGTTCAATTTCAACGAAATCTTGTCCCTTCAAAAGCCTATCGCCCAAAGTTCCCTCAGCACAAAACCCTGCTATCAAAATGGTATTGTCGTCATGACCCACATTGTTTCTAACGTGCATTTGAATTCTACCACCTTCAACCATACCCGCTGCTGAAATAATCACACATGGCTCAGGAAGTACACTCAAAATTTCACTTTGACGCTCGTCTTCAATTACATGCAACAAAGGAAAATCGAACAAACTGCCATGCTTCGATTGAAACTGCTTCGCCTCTTCATTCAAATACTGCAAATTGTATTGGTAAACCTTGGTGCTTTTAATTGCCAAAGGACTATCTGTAAATATTTTAATATTGGGAAGCTTGCCTTCTCTGTACAACTGATGTAAAGTAAAAATAATGGCTTGGGTTCTACCCACACTAAACGCAGGAATCACAACCTTACCCCCTCTTTTTACACAGGCATCCAATACTTCTTCCAAAATAAACTCTTCAGCCAAACGACTATCTGTAATATGTCGGCGGCCACCATAAGTACTTTCAGAAATCAAATAATCCAAACCTTTCATTGGAATTGGATCTGGCACCAACTTAGATCTGTAATTACCCAAATCGCCCGTGAAACCTATGGTTTTGGTTTTGCCGTCTTCCTGAATCTCCAACCTCACACTCACCGCACCTAAAATATGTCCCGAAGTATGAAAACTAATAGAAACATCATCGCTGTAGGAATAGTTTTCACCAATTTCAAGCAAACGGGCCATCGACAACATATCCATGATATGTTTCTTCGCATACAATGGCTGTGGAACACTACCAAACTTGATACCGCCCTTTTTGCGAGAACCCATTTTCCGTTTCTTATGAATTTCCATTCTCTGAATGTTTAAACTATCGTGCAATAAAAAATCACTCAATTCTAATGTTGCCCCAGTACAAAGTATTTGACCCGCAAATCCCTGCTTAATTAAATTGGGAACATTACCAGTGTGGTCAATATGTGCATGTGTAACAATCAATAAATCAATTTCTGAAGCTTGAAAAGGGAAATTTGCATTCTTATTTTCAAACTCCTTTCTGTTTTCGTAATCCAATCCGCAATCTATCAATATACGTGTGCCGCT